>JBBQMB010000005.1:0-43930 GCA_038328515.1 Sphingomonadales bacterium | reverse complement strand
ACGGGCATGACCGCCGATCTTCCCTCGCAGGGCCGCATAGATAGCGGCCGCCACCATCTGCCGATCCGCGTCTATTTCGAAGATACTGACCTCACCGGCATCGTCTATCACGCCAATTATCTGCGCTACATGGAGCGTGCCCGCACCGAAATGCTGCGGCTTTCAGGTGTGGTTCATACCGAGATGATGAAGGAGGGTACGGGATATTATGCCGTGCACGAAATGAACATCACCTGGCACCGCCCGGCGCGGCTCGATGACGAGCTCATCGTCGTCAGCCATGTCACCAAGGTGCGCGCCGCCGCGACCTGCCTTGTTCACAACGTCATGCGCGGCGACGAAGTCTTGTGCAGCGCCGCCGTCACCGCCGCCTTTCTCGATATGGAAGGCCGGCCGCGGCGCCAGTCGAAACTGTGGCACGATCGCTTCACTCTCCTCATGCAACAGGCCGCCTGACCATCATGGACCCTATCGCCAAAGCCGCTGCTGACCTAAGCCCCTGGGCGCTGTTTCTCGAAGCCGATATCGTCGTCAAGCTGGTGATGTTCGGGCTGTTGTTCGCCAGCGTCTGGTCATGGGCGATCATTTTTGAACGCTCGCGCCGGCTGCGCGCGATCAATGGCCAGGCCAAGCAGTTTGAAGACTGGTTCTGGAAGGCCGAGAGCCTCGATGCGCTTTATGATCCCGCCGCCAAGGCCAGCCACCCCAGCGCCAAGCTGTTCGTCGCCGGTATGAACGAGTGGCGGCGCAGCCTGCAACGCGGCCGCATCGATCGTGAAGGCGTGCGCGCCCGGCTCGCCAGCGTGACCCAGGTCAGCATCCAGCGCGAGATCGACGAACTGGGTGATCGGCTCAACATTCTCGCCACCATCGGTTCGGTGGCGCCCTTTGTCGGGCTGTTCGGCACCGTCTGGGGCATCATGCGCAGCTTCACCAGCATTGCTGCGTCGCAGAACACCACGCTGGCGGTAGTCGCGCCGGGGATCGCGGAAGCGCTGTTCGCCACCGCCATCGGGCTGTTCGCCGCCATCCCGGCCGTCATCGGCTATAACCGCATCCTGCATAATGTCGGACGCCTCGAAGCCCGGCTGAGCGCCTTTGCCGAGGAATTCCAGGGCCTGCTGTCGCGCCAGCTCGACGGCATGGAGCAGAAATAGGTGGCGATGGGGCTCAACACCCGCCGCGGCAAGCGCCAGCCGATGGCCGATATCAACATCACGCCGATGGTCGATGTGATGCTGGTGCTGCTGATCATCTTCATGGTGACAGCGCCCTTGCTGGTGACGGGTGTGCCGGTTGATCTGCCCGACAGCAAGGCCAAGGCATTGAAATCGGATGACATGCCGATCCAGGTCAGCATCGATGCCAAGGGCGTGGTGTTCATCGATCAGCAAAAAGTGCCGGCGGACAGCCTGCCCGCCAAGTTGGCAGCGCTGCGCGAGGCCCGGTCAGGCGCCGGCGATGAGGCGCGCGTCTATGTCCGTGCCGATCGCCGGCTCGATTATGGCCGGGTGATGGAGATTGTCGGCGAAGTTTCGGCCGCCGGGTTCCGCAAGGTCGCACTGGTCAGTGACAGCCGGCCGGAAAAGCGCAAGGCATGACCGCCAGTGATGACTGAACGCCAGGCGCTCATTGGCGCCGGGGTGGCGCATATCCTGCTGTTCGCCGCGCTCAGCTTTGGCTGGGAATGGAGCCAGCAGGCGCTGCCCCCCGCCGATGAAATGATCCCGGTGGAGTTTGTCGATATCGCCGATGCGCCGCGCGTCACCGAGGCACCCAAGCCCTCCATCGAAGCCGCGCCGCAGGAAACCAGCGCGCCGGCGCCTGCCCAAGCAGCAACGCCCGAGCCGATGGCCGTGCCTGACGCTGTGCCGCCGCCGGAAAAGCCCAAGGAAGCCCCTAAAAAGGCCGAGGCACCGCCCGCCGAAGCCAAACCGCTCGATATGTCGAAGCTTTCGAACCTGATCGACAAGGCGCTGCCCAAGGCCCGGACAAAACCGCTTGATATGTCGAAACTGGCCACCACGATCGAAGCGGCGGCACCCCGCGCCGCCGCGATCGATCCGCGTGCAGCCGCGACCATCGCGCAGGCAATCCGATCGCAGGTGGCGCCATGCTGGAACCCGCCGATTGGCGGCGCCGATGTGCGCCGCATGACCGTGCTGATCCGCGCCGATTTTTCGCGTGATGGCCGGCTCATCGGCGTGCCGAGCATCGTGTCGCAAACCGGGGTGACGGTGGGCAATGCCGATTATGCCCGCGCTTTTGCCGAAACCGCGCGCCGGGCGCTGCTGCGCTGTTCGCCGCTCAAGCTGCCGGCGGCGCAATATGATCTGTGGAAATCCGCCGAGATCAATTTCGACCCCGAAAGCATGACCTGACCGCTGCGCGGGCATAAGTTGCATTTCGGCACCGGCTGGCCCCGGGCCGAGTGATCATGCCGGCCAGCGAAGGTGATGCGATGGGCGATGTCGGCAAGCGCGACTTTTTGAAAGCGAGCCTCATCACCGGGGTGGCGGCAATGGTGCCGGCGCAAGCCAGGAGCGCGACCATGCCAGGCCTTTCGGCGAACACAGCGTTGATCGACCGTGACCGGGCGCGCTTTGTCATGGCGACGGCGGGGTTCGATGCGCTTTTGCTCGGGCGGCCGGAAGCGAGCTATCACGCGACGGGCATCGTGCAGGCCATGGCCAGGTTCGGGGTGCAGGGCACGACATTTGCGCTGTTGCCGGCCGACACGCGGCTGCCGATCATCCATATCACGCCGCAATTCGGCTTTTACTACATGACCGCCGATACCGCCTTGCTGCCCGGTGTCGAGCAGCGACTTGTCACCTGGCCCGGTGGTGATGACAATGTAGCGCCGGCGGCACTCTATCTGGCGCGCGACCCGGCAGCGATTTCCGCGCGTGAAACCCGGCGGCGCGCAATGACGGCGGCATCGGGCCCGTTCTTTGCCAATACAGCGGCGGCAGTTGCGGATGCGCTGCGCGGTTTGGGGCCAAGCCCACGCATCGGCCATGACACACTGGAAGGCGGCGAATTGCTGGCGCTGGCGGGCGCTGCGGCTGTGCCGGCGGCCGATCTGGCGCGCCATGTCCGGCTGATCCGCACCCCGCGCGAAATCGAGCTGATGCGCGCGGCTTCGGCGGCCAATGTGGCAGCGGCGGTGGCTGTCGCCGCGCAGATGCGCGCGCTCGGTTCATTGCAGGCGGTCCGGGTGGCCTTCAACAGCCGGGTGGCGGCACTGGGCAATGTGCCGGTGTTCATGGCGGTGGATGGCGTGGTCGATGAAAGCGTCGCTGGCGGTTTTGTCGATGGCCAGACGGCGTTGATCGACTGTGTCAGCCAGCGCGCCGGCTATCATGGCGATTTTGGCCGCACCGTCTTCATCGGCGAACCCCGGCGCGATGCGCTGGCCAAGGCGCGCACGGTCGCTGCCGCCTGGAATGAGGTGCGCGCCGCGCTGCGCCCGGGCTTGCGTTTTTCCGAAATCAGCGCGCTGGGCATCTCGGTGCTCAAGCGGATGGGCAGCGACCTGCGCGTGCCGTTCGGGCCGCACTGCGTCGGGTTGGCCCACACCGACCAGCCAAAGTTCGACCTTGCCGGCAAGCCGCTCGATCTGGTGCTGGAGACGGGCATGACGATCAGCGTCGATTGCCCGCTGATGGAAGTCGGCAACACTGGCACCATGCACATGGAAGATCTGACGCTGATCACCGCCGATGGCAGCACGCCGCTGCACGCGCTGGGGGAGCCCTATCTCGTCGCCTGAAAAAATCGCTGCGCCCCCTTTCCGCTGCGGCGCTGCCGGTGTTACATAGACGTCATGCGTATTTTAGTTGCTGCCCTCACCGCCCTGCTCGCAACACCGGTGCTAGCCGCGCCGATCAGGGTCGATATCAACTCCGGCATCGCCCAGCCGCTGCCAGTGGCGGTTCCGGGCTTTGCCGCTACCGCTGTCCAAACCACCGAAGCCGGCAGCACCGCCGAGCTTGGCCAGCGTATTGCGCAGGTCATCGCCGGCGACTTGAAATCATCCGGCCTGTTTCGCCCCCTCGACCCGGCGGCCTATACCACCACGGTCACCGCCGATGATGTGTTGCGCCCGCAATTCCCGAATTGGCGCACGATCGCGGCGCAGGCGCTGATAACCGGAAATGTCACGGTCAATGGCGATGGCAGCATTACGGTGGGCTGTTACGCTTATGACGTGTTTTCGGCCGAGGAACTGACCCGGCAGGGCTTTGTCACCACCGCTGCCGGCTGGCGCCGCGCCGCACACAAATGTGCCGATCTCGTCTATTCGCGGCTGACCGGCGAAAGCGGCTATTTCGACAGCCGCATCGTCTATGTTTCCGAAACCGGGCCGCGCACCAATCGCATCAAGCGACTGGCGGTGATGGACCAGGATGGCGCCGGGCATCGCTTCCTCACCCAGGGCCAGAATCTGGTGCTGACGCCGCGATTTGCGCCGAACCAGCAGACGATCACCTATATGAGCTTTGAAGGTAATCGCCCGCGCGTCTGGCTCTATACACTGGGGTCGGGGCGTCAGGAGGCGATCGGCGATTTCCCCAATATGAGCTTTGCCCCGCGCTTTTCGCCCGATGGCAGCAATCTGATTTTTTCGATGGCAGTCGGCGGCAACACCGACATCTATCGGCTCGACATCGCATCACGGCGCCTGACCCGGCTGACCAGCCAATCGGGCATCGACACGTCCCCCAGCTATTCCCCCGATGGCAGCCGCATCGTTTTTGAAAGTGATCGCGGCGGCTCGCAACAGCTTTATGTCATGGCCGCCGATGGCTCGGGCGCCCAGCGCATCAGCTTTGGCGAAGGCCGCGCCGCCTCGCCGGTCTGGAGCCCGCGCGGTGACCTTATTGCCTTCACCCGCTTTGGTGCCGGGCGGTTTTCGGTCGGCGTGATGCGGCCCGATGGCGGCGGCGAACGGCTGCTGACCAACGCCTATCAGGATGAAGGCCCAACCTGGTCGCCCAATGGCCGCGTCATCCTGTTCTTCCGCTCGGCGCGGGGGGGGCCGGTCAACCTGTGGTCGGTCGATCTGTCGGGCCAGAATGAACGCAAAATACCGACGCCGCTCGATGGTTCCGACCCGGCCTGGTCGCCGCTGCTGCCGTGAAACTTGCCCTCGCGCCCCAAGCGTCTAAAAAGAGGGCTGGGGGGCAAGATGTCCAATAGAAAGGTTTTCGCATGATCCAGCGTTCAATATCACTGCCAATCATCGCCGTGGTGGCGCTGTCCCTGTCGGCATGCGCCACCAAGAAAAAGGATCTGCCGCCCCAGCCGGTGACCAGCGAAGCGCCGCCGGTTACCCAGACGATGCCGATGACCAACGAAGGCGCTCCGCCAGTCGCTGCCGTCGGGTCGACGATCATTCCAGGGTCGGCCGCCGATTTCGTTGCGCAGGCTGGTTCGGACCATGTGCTGTTCGGCTATGACAGCTATGAGCTCGATGAGGACGCGCGCACCATATTGGGCAAGCAGGCCGAATGGCTGGCGCGCTACCCGCGCGTTCGCGTCACCGTCGAAGGCCATAGCGATGAACGCGGTACGCGCGAATATAACCTCGCGCTGGGCGATCGCCGCGCCTCGGCCGCCAAGAATTTCCTGGCAGCACAGGGCGTCGACACCAGCCGCATGACGACGATCAGCTATGGCAAGGAACGCCCGGCAATGGATGGCACCGATGAAGGCGCCTATGCGCAGAACCGCCGCGCCGTCTCGGTGATCGCCAACTGAGTTTTGCCGCCCGCGCCGGCGGGTTCCCTGCCGGCGCATTTGCCGCTAATCAGCCGCGATGCGAATTATCTTCATGGGCACCCCGCCCTTTGCGGTTCCAGCGCTTGCCGCGCTCGCTGCCGCCGGACACGATATCATCGCGGCTTATACCCGCGCGCCGCAACCGGCCAACCGCGGCAAGGCGCTGCAAAAATCGGCGGTGCATCTGGCTGCCGAAGCGATGGGCGTGGCGGTGCTGACACCGCGAACCTTGCGTGATGCGGCGGCACAGGCCGAATTTGCGGCATTTTCGGCCGATATTGCCGTTGTTGCCGCCTATGGGTTGCTGCTGCCCCAACCGATACTCGATACGCCGTCGCGCGGCTGCCTCAACATTCATGCGTCGTTGTTGCCGCGTTGGCGGGGTGCCGCGCCGATCCAGCGCGCCATTCTGGCAGGTGACGCCGAAACCGGGGTGACGATCATGCAGATGGCCGCCGGGCTCGACACCGGGCCGATGATCCTGAAGGGTGCAACGCCCATCGCCGACAAGACAGCGGGCGCCTTGACCGATGAGCTCGCAGCGCTGGGGGCGGCGCTGATGGTCACCGCACTCGCCGGCGATCTTGCCGCGACGCCGCAACCCGACACCGGTGTTACCCTGGCGCCCAAGATCAGCAAGGCCGAAGCACGCCTCGATTTCAGCCGGCGTGCGGTCGATCTGGAACGCGCCGTGCGCGCCTATAATCCCGCCCCCGGCGCGTGGTGCGAGATCGACGGGGAACGGCTGAAGATTCTCGCCGCCCGCGCCGAAGCCGGCGACTTGCCCGCCAGTGTCACCGGACCGGGGCTCGCCATCGGCACAAGTGATGGCATTCTGCACCCGATGATCGTGCAGCGACCGGGCAAGCCGGCCATGACGGTGCGCGATCTGCTCAATGGCTGGGCAATCCCGGCGGGCACGCTGGTCAACCCGGCGGCGTCGTGACCCGTTATCGGATCACCATCGAATATGACGGTCGCAGCTTCGCCGGCTGGCAACGGCAGAAGCAGCAGGCGTCCGTCCAAGGCACAATCGAAGCCGCGCTGCTTGTCATCAGCGGTGAAAACATTGCCATCCATGCTGCTGGTCGCACCGATACCGGGGTTCATGCCAGCGGCCAGGTGGCGCATTTCGACATGGACCGGCCGTTCACCCCGTTCCGCCTGCTCGAGGCGATCAACGCGCGGCTGCGGCCCCAGCCGATCGCGATTGTCGATTGCGCCGAAGCGCCCGGTTTTCACGCGCGCTTCGATTGCGTCGGCCGGTCATATCGCTACCGCATCATCAATCGCCGGCCGCCGCTCACCTTTCAGGCGGGGCTCGCCTGGCGGGTGCCAGCGCCGCTTGATGCCGAGGCAATGCACGCGGCGGCGCAGCGCCTCGTCGGCACGCATGATTTCACCACGTTTCGCTCGATCCATTGCGAATCGGCATCGCCCGTCAAAAGCCTGGGTCGGCTCGATGTGGCGCGCCATGGTGACGAGATCATCATCGAAGCCGATGCGCGCTCGTTCCTGCGTCATCAGGTGCGATCGATGACCGGCTGCCTGAAACTTGTCGGGCAAGGTCGTTGGTCGGCCGATGACCTGTCGGCTGCCCTTGCGGCGCGTCATCGCCACGCCCTTGGGCTCAACGCCCCGCCCGATGGGCTGTGCTTCCTTCAGGCGCATTATCGCTGATGGCCGCAGGCCTGGTGTCGGAATTCTTTACACCTCTCGCAGCAGCGCAAAATGCCAGCCCAATAATTCCAGACGCTTCCTTGCAGCGGCGCGCATGGCATGTTTCTTGCTATATCCAACGATAAGGTTGGCAGCGACATGACCGTCCAACAGGCGATCCGGTGGGGCAAATGGACAAAAGCAACAACACGCAGCCCCGGCCTGCGGCCCGCGGTGGCAGCCTTGTCGGTCGCTGGTTCTGGCTGGTTGGCCTCTCCGTCGGGATTTTGTTCGGCATGGCCGTCGCTTTTGGCGTTACGATCGCCTCGGCATCAACCGAACAGGTCAAATAGATCCGCCGCTCAGCGCCAACCGAGTGCCTCGGCGATAATGTGAAAAATCACATTCTGTTCGATAACGCCGCCGACCAGATCGCTGCGCGGGCCATCGGCGAACAGCGCGACATCTTCGCCGCCATGGGTTTCGCTATCGGTGCCATGCAGCTTGTCCGACAGATAATTCTTGTCGGTCGGCGGCAACAGGCGTGACAGGCCCGGACCACTGAACGGGCCGTTGGTGTAGCCGATCGTCGTCATCGGCTGGCCATGATCATCGAGCGCCCAGCCTTCCTTGCTGGTCTTGCCGCCGCCTTCGCCATCGGCAGCATTCTTGATATAGCCCAATATGTCGTTGCCGCGTTCGGGATAGCCGGCAATCGTCATGACGTGGCTGTGATCGGCGGTGACCAGCACCAGCGTGTCGTCAAGATTGACCAAAGCCAGCACCGCCGCCACCGCCCGGCTGAACTGTTGCGCTTCGGTCAGGGCGCGATAGGGGTTGGTGGCGTGATGGGCATGATCGATGCGCCCGCCTTCGATCATCAGATAATAGCCCCTATTGCCGCGCGCCTTGCCCAGCGCCTGCATATCGGCCACCGCAAAGCGCGCCATTTCGGTCAGGCTCGGCTCCCTGGCTGCGTCACGGTCGGTCTCGAAGCTCATGTGATCGGCCGTGAACAGCCCCAGGACCGGGCCGGCGCCGGGTTTCAGCGCGCGAAACGCTGCCGCATCGGCGGCATAACGCCCGGCGGGAAACCGCGCCTGCCAACGCGCGACCAGATCATTGCCATCATCGCGCAGCCCGCCCCCCGCCAGCGGCAAAAATCGCGCGCGACCACCGCCCAGCGCCAGATCGAGCCCGCCTCCCGGCGCAAAGCCGACCAGCTGGCTGGCGAGATCGGGGCAACCGGCCTTGCGATCAGCAGCGGGAAAAGCGCGGTCAGCACCTTCCCAGTTGCGGTTGGGGACATGGCCATAGACCGCCGCCGGGGTCGCATGGGTAATCCGCGTGGTGGTGACGACACCCACGGCCATGCCCTGCCCCTTGGCGATTTCGGCAATGGTGCGCGGCAGTTTATCGGGTGTGGCACAGGCGTCCGCCAGCTGGTTCTGGCCAAATCCAATCGTGCCGATACGGGTTTTCACCCCGGTGTTCATCGCGCTGGCGGTACCGGCGCTGTCAGGCACCTGGGCGTTGCTGTTATAGGTCTTGACCAGCGCTGTGTGCGGCAGCCGTTCAAAGCTCAAGGCGTTCTCCTCGCCCGATCGGCGCGCGGCGCCATCGCCGGGGTTCTGACCATCATAGATGCGCGCGGCGGTGATGGTGGCGATGCCCATGCCATCACCGATCATCAAAATGACGTTCCTGGCGCGTTTCGGCCGGTTGATGACCGCCAGCCGTTCGGCAAGTGCGGCGCGCCCGGCGACCCAGAAATCGTCCTTCACCGGTGTATCGAGCACGGGCGCCGCCCATAGCGGGGTGCCAAGGCCCAGCAACAACGCTGCAAACAGAGTGCGCATCATCATTCTCCGACTGGATTACAGCAGTTTTATTTCGCGCAGGCGCTGGTGCAGATAGGCATCAGCGGTAATCGGCGGCCAATCGTGCGGCCCGCCGGCCATGGTTTCAATCAGGAAATCGGGCCGGAAATGCAGGAAAAACGGCGTTGAATAGCGCGCAAAACCGGCGCGATCGGGGGTGGGATTGACCACCCGGTGCGTTGTCGATGGCAGCCGTCCCCCCGTGAGGCGTTGCAACATGTCGCCGATATTGCACACCAGGCTGCCCGGGGGGGCCGCAATGTCACGCCATTGCCCGGCCTTGTCGAGCAATTGCAACCCGGCTTCTTCGGCGCCCAGCAGCAAGGTGATGACGTTGATATCCTCATGCGCCCCGGCCCGAATGGCATCGGCGCCCGGCGCCACCGGCGGATAGTGCAACAGCCTCAGGATGGAATTGCCATCGGTGACGGGCCCTGCAAAAAAATCAGGCGCCAGCCCGAGATGCAGCGCGATGGCGCGCAACAGCCGGTTACCGGTATCATCGAGTGCCTGGTAGAGCGCCGAAACGGCAGGCTGGAATTCGGGTATTTGTGTAGGCCAGATATTGCCAGGCATGCTATCGGCAAAACGATGCCCCGGCGGCAGATCCCGACCGATGTGCCAGAACTCCTTTAGATCGGAGCGCAAGGCACCCTTGGCAGCCTCGACGCCGAACGCCGTCATGCCGCGCTGGCCGCCGCCCCCGGGAACGACATAGCCCGCCTTTGTCGCTGCCGGCAGGGCAAAATAGGCGCGGGTGGCAGTGAGCGCGCGGTCGATCAATTCCTGGGGGATACCATGGTCCGAAACCACGGCAAAACCGGTGCGGGCAAAGGCGTCACCAAATCGCGCGGCGGCGGCCGCCGGATCACGATCCACCAGGCTGAGCGGTATCGGTTGAATGTCGGCAAGGTTCATGCCGGCGTTCTGCCCCAACTGCGCCGCCAGCAACAGTCCTGTTCGGCACAAGAATGTGCAAAATCCGCTATTGTTGCATCATGTGATCGGTTAACGGCTGCGCGCTTTACAAATTTGGGGAATGATGATGGTGACCAGAACGATTTTATTGCTCGCAACCCTGCTGGCACCAATCTCGGCCGCACGGGCAGCACCGATCCCGGATGCCGTCGCCGCGATGCTCGATGCCGCCGCGGCGGACGCAGCGCAGTTGAAGATCGTTGCCGACATCGCCAAAAAAACCAATCCGCAAGCAGCAACCGAAATCGATGCCAAGGTCGCCGGGTTCGCGGCAGCACAGGCCCAGGCCCGCGACGAAAAACTGGCGTCGCAGGGCTTTTTCGAGGGCTGGAGCGGCTCGGGCGAAGCCGGCGGCTTTATCTCGAGCGGCAACACCAGCACCAAGGGTGTCGCCATCGGTGCCAATCTGGACAAGCAAACCCGCCAGTGGAAACATGCGCTGCGCGGTTTCGTCGATTACCAGCGCCAGAACGGTCGCACGACGCGCGAACGCTATTTTGCGGGCTATGAGGGCAATTACAACATTACCCCTAATTTTTATGCGCTGGCGACGCTGGCTTATGAAAAGGACCGTTTTTCCGGATTTGACCGGCGTTTTTCGGAATCGCTCGGGCTTGGGTACAAGGTCATCAACACCAAAAACGTCACGCTTGCGGTCGAAGCCGGTCCGGCACTGCGCCAGACCCGTTATACCAGCGGTTTTGACGACAGCGCTTTTGCCGCACGCGGTGCCGGCAATTTCAAATGGGTCGTTACGCCGGCGTTGACCTTCACCCAGAATGCCACGGTCTTCTACGACAGCTTCAACACTTCGGCACAATCGATCACCGCGCTGACGGCAAAGCTGGGCGGATCACTTGCAGCGCGCGCGTCGTTTCAGTTCAACAATGAATCGAACCCGCCGGCCGGCCGCAAGAATTCCGACACCACCAGCCGGGTCACGCTGGTTTATTCCTATTGATGCCGGTTGACCGTATCGGGCACCGCCGACTATAGGGGCGCCTCACTGGCAACATGGCAGCGTAGCTCAGTTGGTGAGAGCGCCGGATTCATAACCCGGAGGTCGGCAGTTCAAATCTGCCCGCTGCTACCATGTTGAGGGGATAGCCTCATGTCCGAACTGCGTTCGCCGTCCTGGTCGCTAGTCGTCCATGGCGGCTCCGGACGCATGACGCGCAGCAACACCGCGCCCGATGTCGACAGCGGTTGCCGGGCGGGACTGGCGGCGGCGCTGGAAGCGGGCGGCGCCGTCCTTGCCGGCGGCGGTGACGCCGTGAGCGCCGTCGAAGCCGCCGTGCGCAGGCTCGAGGATGATCCGCATTTCAACGCCGGGCGCGGGGCGGTGTTCACCGCGGAAGGCCGCAACGAGCTTGATGCCGCGATCATGGCCGGTGCCAGCCGCGCCGCCGGTGCCGTTGCCGGCGTGACACGCACACGGAACCCCATCAGCCTTGCCCGCGCCGTCATGGACCACAGCCCGCATGTGCTGCTGGCGCGCGATGGCGCCGATATCTTTTCGATCGAACACGGGCTGGAACAGGTCGATCCTGGCTGGTTCCGCGTCGAGGCGCGGTGGGCGGCGCTGGCAGCGATGAAGGCCGCTGCCGCGCGCGGCGAATCGGTTTTCGACAAGACGCTGAAATATGGCACCGTGGGTGCCGTGGCGCGCGACAGCACCGGGCACCTTGCCGCCGCCACCTCCACCGGCGGACTGACCGGCAAGCGCTGGGGCCGCATCGGCGATTCGCCGTTGATTGGTGCTGGTACCTGGGCCGATGATCGCAGCATCGCGGTTTCCGCCACCGGATCGGGCGAAGATTTCATTCGCCTTGCTGCCGCGCATGAAATCGATGCGCGCGTGCGCCATCTGGGTGAACCGCCCAAGGTCGCCGCCGATCATGTGCTGGCCGAATTGCGCGCGGTCGATGGCGATGGCGGCATCATCTTTGTGGGCCATGACGGCAGCTTTGGCTGGTCGTTCAACACGCCATCGATGCTGCGCGGCCGGCTGGTGGCGGGTGGCACAACCGATGTGGCAATTTACGACGACGAATGACGCGTGCACTCGGCCCCTCTCCCGACTGGTACGCACCCGGGCTGCGGCAACGGCTCCTCAAAGCCAATAGTGGCAATTCGCGGCCAGCACGACTAACGCTGGCAGCAACCACGTTGGAGAGTTTGCCACCATGTCGATTCCTGCCGCCTTTCAGCAGCGCCTGTCCATCCCGGTGATAGGATCGCCATTGTTCATCATTTCGGGGCCCGAACTGGTGATGGCGCAGTGCCGCGCCGGCATCATCGGCAGCTTTCCCAGCCTCAATGCCCGGCCGCTGGCGCAGTTCGAGGAATGGCTGCAACGCCTGTCGACCGAGCTTGGCCCGGATGATGCCCCCTATGCGGTCAATCTGATCGTCCACAAATCCAATGACCGGTTGATGGATGATCTGGCGCTGTGCGTGAAATACAAGGTGCCGATGATCATCACGTCGCTGGGCGCTCGGGTCGATGTCAACGAAGCGATCCACAGCTATGGCGGCATCGTGCTCCACGACATCATCAGCAACAAATTCGCCAAAAAGGCGATTGAAAAGGGCGCCGATGGCCTGATTGCGGTAGCTGCAGGCGCTGGCGGCCATGCTGGCACCATCTCGCCGTTTGCGCTGGTCCGTGAAATCCGCGAATGGTTCGATGGCCCTCTGGCGCTATCGGGCAGCATGGCGACGGGCGAAGCGGTGCTCGCTGCCGAAGCGATGGGCGCCGATTTTGGCTATATCGGCTCGGCATTTATCGCCACCGCGGAAGCGCGCGCCGTCGAAGGCTACAAGGACATGATTGTCGACAGTGCGTCATCCGACATCGTCTATTCCAACCTGTTCACCGGCGTGCACGGAAATTATTTGCGTCCCTCGATTGTCAAGGCCGGTATGGACCCCGACAATCTGGCGGTCAGTGACCCGAGCGCGATGAACTTCGGCAGCGGCGGCAATACCGATGCCAAGGCGTGGAAGGACATCTGGGGCTGCGGCCAGGGCATTGGCGCGGTCAAAGACGTGCTCCCGGCGGGCGAATATATCGCGCGACTGGTGCGCGAATATGATGCCGCAAAAGCGCGGCTGATCGGTGGCAATACCGCCATGCGGATTGCAGCAGAATGATGCGCCGGGGTGAACTGACCGCCAAGGGGCAATTGCTGTGGCTGTTGGGGGCGGTGCTTGTCGGCATCGCCAGCCAATATTGTCTCAATTACGGCGTGTGTGCGGCGCCACTGGGTTAGCGGCCGTCTGTTTCTAGAAAATCGTCATGCCAGCGAAGGCTGGCATCCAGCGTGTTCACAAGCACAAATTTCGTTTCCGTGGTGCTCTGGATGCCAGCCTGCGCTGGCATGACAATTCCGCTTGAGCGCATCCGTGCCTAGCGCCGCACCACCCGTTCGGCGCTGGCGACTTCCGGGGCTGCGCGGCTTTTGACGCCCAGCGAGATGAGCAGCGAAGACGAGACGAAGATCGACGAATAGGTGCCGACGATGATGCCGAGCACCATCGCGGCGGTAAAGCCGAAGATCACGTCGGGCCCGAGCAGCAGCATCGCCAGCAGCGCGGCGATCAGCGTCACCGACGTCATCACCGTGCGCGGCAGAGTTTCATTGACCGACAAATCGATGATCGGACCGATATCCATAGTCCTGTATTTGCGCAGGTTTTCCCGAATACGATCATCGATCACAACCTTGTCGTTCAAGGAATAGCCGATAATGGTCAGCACCGCCGCGACGACGTTGAGATCGAATTCCAACTGGGTCAGCGCAAAAAAGCCAAGCGTGACGACAACATCATGGACCAGCGCCACGACGGTGGAAATTCCGAAAAACCATTCAAAGCGAAACCAGGTGAATAGCGCCACCGCAGCCATCGACAGCAGCACCGCCCAGATACCGCTTTCGATCAGTTCGCCCGACACCTTTCCCGAAACGCTTTCGACACGGCGGAAATTGACGTCACCATAATTCCCCTTGAGCCCCGCCTGCACCTTGGCGACGACGCGTTGCACCGCTGCCTGATCGCCTTCGGGTAACGGCAGCCGCACGAGGATGTTCTTGGGGCTGCCGAATTCCTGCAATGCCGACGTGCCTACGCCCAGGCTGTCGACTTCCTTGCGCAGCGCATCGAGTGGTGGTGGCGCCTTGAATTCGACCTCCATCGTCAGCCCGCCGATGAAATCGACCCCCAGGTTGAGCCCGCGTGTCGCCAGCAGCCCGATCGAGCCGATGGTGAGCAGCAGCGTCAACGCAAAGGCGATGAAGCGGACGCGGACAAAGCCGATGTTGGTGTTGTCGGGAACGATTTTCAGCGGCATGGCGGAATCCTAAATGCTCAAGCTGGCCGGGCGCGCCTTGGCGAGCCAGCGCGACGCCATCAGCCGCACCACGGTAACCGCGGTGAACACCGACGTCGCAATGCCGATCGACAGCACTACGGCAAAACCCTTGATCGGGCCGGACCCGAAGATGAACATGATCACAGCGACAATGATGTTCAGGCTGTTGGCATCCCAGATCGTGCGCGTCGCATCGCGAAAGCCGACTTCGACCGACGGGATGACGCCGCGCCCCTTGCGCTGTTCCTCGCGGATGCGTTCGTTGATCAGCACATTGGCATCGACTGCCGCACCGATCGTCAGCACCATGCCGGCGATTCCCGGCAGCGTCAGGGTGAAGCCGCCCATCGACATGACGCCCAGAATAAGCAGCACGTTGATGATAAGCGCCGCCACCGCATAAAGCCCGAAACGGCCATAGGTGGCGATCATGATCACCGATACTGCCAGCACCGCGACAATGCCGGCGAGCGCGCCAGCGCGGATTGAATCGGCGCCCAGATCGGGGCCGACCGTGCGTTCCTCGACAACTTTCAATTCGACCGGCAACTTGCCCGAGCGCAGCAGGATGGCGAGTTCATTGGCCGATGCGATAGTGTAGCTACCCGAAATGATCCCGGCGCCGCCCAAAATCGGCTCATTGATGTTGGGCGCTGAAATCACCTTGCCATCGAGAATGATCGCAAAAGGCTTGCCGACATTTTCCTGCGTCGCTTGGGCAAAACGCCGGCCGCCGGTGGAATCAAAGCGGAATGATACCGCCGGCGACCCATTCTGGTCCTGGCTGACCTGGCTATCGACCAACTGGTCGCCCGAAATGATGGCACGGCGCTTGACGACAACCGGCTGGCCTTCAAGGCTCGGCAAAATCTGGCTGCCCGGCGGCGCGCGGCCCTGCGCGGTTTCCGCCTGATCGGCGACCACATCGACCAGCTTGAATTCAAGCTTGGCGGTCTTGCCGAGCAACGCCTTCAACGCCGACGGGTCCTGCAGGCCGGGCACCTGCACCACGATACGATTGGCACCCTGCCGCACGATCGTCGGTTCGCGGGTGCCCAGTTCATCGATGCGCTTGCGGATCACTTCGACCGCCTGCGCCATGGCATTGTCGATCGAAGCCGCAATGCCGGCATCGGTTTCGTTGAGGACAATCTTGTTGCCATCGACGATGTTGACATCGACATCGCGCCCCCCGGCGAGGCCCGAAATCGGCTGGGTGACCTTGCGCAGCGCTTCGACAGCGGCGTCAAGCCGGGTCGGATCGGTGATTATCAGGCTCAGCTTGCCGCCGGCGGTCGACATGTCGGTAAACGCGACGGCACCGCCCGCAACCTGGCGCAATTCGCTGCGCACCGTGTCTTCAAGGCTTTCCAGCTTGGTCTTGCGGACATCTTCGGTGCTCGCTTCGAGCATGAGATGCGAGCCGCCGCGCAGATCGAGCCCGAGACTGAGCTGCTTGCTCGGCAAGAAGCCGGGCAGCGCCGCGGCCTGGCGTTCGCTGAGGAAATTCGGCGCGGCAAACAACAGGCCGAGCGCGATGGTTGCGACGATCGACCAGATCTTCCACTTTGGAAAGTCGAGCAAGACTGTCAGCCCTTTACATCATTGGCCGCCGCGATGGCGGTGCGGTTGCGCACATCGGAAAGCGTGCTCTTGAGAACGCGGAATTTGACGTTGCTGCCGGCGTCGATCTCGACTTCGCCTTCCATCACGCGCACCACCTTGCCGATGATGCCGCCGCCGGTGACGACTTCATCGCCCTTTTTCACCGCATCGATCATGGCGCGGTGCGCCTTGGCGCGCTGTTGCTGCGGGCGGATCATCAGGAAATAGAAGATCGCGAAAATCGCAATATACGGAGCGATGCCGAGCAGGCCGGCGGCGCCGGCGCCGACGCCGGTTCCTGCCGCCTGGGCTAAGGCCGGGGATGCAAACATTGGTTATGGCTTTCCTGGACGTCCCTGATGGACACGCACGCGCTCTAACCGTTCACCGGCTTTGGTGCAACCGGGCGGGAGGGGGTGACGGTTACAAGCAGGCAACGAAATGGCGGCAGCACGGCAGCGGGAAGACCAGCACCGCTGCACTTGAGCCGCCGCCGCCAATCCGCCAAGGTGCGGCATGGCCAGTGACCCCCTGATCCGCATCGCAACAGCACTGGAACAACTGGCCGCGGCGAACGCCCGGCCCGCATCGGCGCCACTCGCCGACCCGGCCAGCGGTAACTGGTTCGTCTGGGATGCGACCGGGCTCGCCGCCGTGCCGGCTCCGCGCAGCCCGGCGCTGGCGCTCTATGCCGGCGTTGATAGCCAGCGTGACGCCCTTTTTGAAAATGCCCGGCGCCATGCCGCCGGCCTGCCGGCGCATGATGTGTTGCTGTGGGGCGCGCGCGGCATGGGCAAAAGCTCACTGGTGCGCGCGGTGCAGGTGCAATTGCTCGCCGATGGTGCCGATACAGCGCTGGTGCAGGTCGCCCAGCCCGATCTCGCTACGCTGCCCCGGCTGTTTACCCGGTTGGCCGATTGCCCGCGCCGTTTCACGATCTTTCTTGATGACGTGGCGCTCGATACCCAGGCGGCCGCCGGCGCCGGGCTGGTCCATGCGCTGCGATCCTTGCTCGATGGCGGGGTGATGGCGCGGCCCGATCATCTGCGGCTGGTGGTCACCTCCAACCGCCGCAATCTCGTGCCGCGCAGCATGGCCGAGGCCGATAATGACCCGGCCAATCCACGCGATGTCGCCGATGATCGGCTGGCGCTCGCTGATCGCTTTGGCCTGCGGCTGGGGTTTCACGCCTGCGACCAGGATGTCTATCTCGCCATCTGCCGCGCTTATGCGGCGGCCTATGGCCTGGCTTTCGATGCGGCGGCGGCGCTGACCTGGGCGGCGGGGCGCGGCGCGCGGTCGGGCCGGGTGGCGTGGCAATTCACCGTGGAAACCGCCGGGGCCGCCGGGGTGGCACTCTGATTGCCAGCGCGGCGCGACAGTATCACGTGTTGCGGCCCGACCCCCTGCCCCGCTATGACGAGGTATTCTGTAGTTTAAGGCGTTGGCATGACCTTTGTCCGTTACACTTGGCGCTTTCTCGTCGGCGTCAAGGATCTGCTGGTCCTGCTGTTGCTGCTGCTGTTTTTCGCAGCGCTATGGTCGGCGCTGAACGGCCGCGCCACCCATAGCGTTCCCGATGGCGGTGCGCTGGTGCTCGGTCTCGATGGCGCGATTGTCGATCAGGCGGCGGACCAGAGCCCGCTCGAACTGGTCAGCGGCGGCAACATGGGGGGCCAGGTCCAGGCGCGTGATATCATCCGTGCCGTCGATCTCGCCGCCGCCGATACGCGCATCAAGACGATCGTCCTCGATCTCGATACCTTTGTCGGCGCGGGGCAAGCCAATCTGCAGAGCATCGGACAGGCGCTGCAACGCTTCCGCAAGGCCGGCAAGACGGTCAACGCCTATGCCACCGCTTATACCGATTCGGGCTATTATCTTGCGGCGCAGGCCAACCGCATCTGGGTAAACCCGCTGGGTGGCGCGCTGCTGACCGGCCCGGGTGGCAGCAACCTGTATTTCCGCAAGGCGCTCGACAAGCTCAATATCGATATCAACGTCTTCAAGGTCGGCACCTACAAGGCGGCGGTCGAACCCTTCACCCTCACCCAATCCTCGCCCGAAGCCCGCGCCGCCAACCAGGCACTGGTCGACAGCCTGTGGAGCAGTTATCGCGCCGATGTGAAGGCGGTGCGTCCCGCCGCCGATATCGACGCCTTCATCAACCAGTTGCCACAACGGCTCGGTGCCGCGGGGGGTGATCAGGCCAAGGCCGCTCTTGATGGCCGGCTCGTCGATGCCATCGGCACGCGCAGCGATTTTGATGCAGCGATGATCAAGCAGGTCGGCGAAGGCAAACAGCGCAGCTTTGGCACTTTCAAGGGCGTGACGCTGGCGTCGTATCTGGCGGCAACCGACCCCGTGGTGCCGCCATCGGGGCCAGCAGTCGGCATTGTCTATGTGACCGGCGATATCGTTGATGGCGAAGCGCCGCGCGGCACGGCGGGCGGCACCACCATCGCCCGCGCCATCGCCAAGGCCGTCGCCGACAATGACGATATCAAGGCGCTGGTGGTGCGGGTCGATTCAGGCGGCGGCTCGGTGCTGGCGTCGGAAGAAATCCGCCAGGCGCTGATCGATGCCAAGAAACAGGGGATGCCGGTGGTGGCATCGTTCGGCCCCGTCGCGGCCTCGGGCGGCTATTGGGTATCGACGGCAGCCGATGAAGTATTTGCCTTGCCCTCGACGATCACCGGTTCGATCGGGGTGTTTGCCATCATCCCCAGCTTCAACCGCAGCCTTGCCGAACTCGGCATCGGCGTCGATGGGGTAAAGTCCACACCCTATTCGGGCGAACCCGATGTGCTCGGCGGCCTGTCACCTGAAACCCGGGTTGTCCTGCAAGTGTCGGTCGAAGATATTTATCGCCGCTTCACAGGGCTGGTCGCCGCCGCGCGCAAGCTGCCGGTGGCCGAGGTCGATCGCATCGGCCAGGGCCGGGTCTGGGCCGGCAGCACCGCCGTGCAACTCAAACTGGTCGACAAGATCGGCGGGCTCGATGCCGCTGTCGCTGCCGCTGCCAGCCGCGCTGGTCTGACGGGCAAATTCCGCACCGTCGATATCGAACGCCCCGAAGAGCCGCTTATCGGACTGCTGCGCGGCTTCATGGGCTCGGGCGAGGAAGAGGAGCAGGTCGCCCGCGACCCGTTTGCCAAGCTGGCCGCTGTGTCACGGCTCCGGCTGTTTGCGGCTGTCGGTGACATGCGCGCCATCGCGCAAGGGCCAACGATGCAGGCCGCCTGCACCGAATGCAGCGGGCTTGGCAGCCCGCGTATCGCGACGGCGCAGCAGGGCAAGGGCTGGTTGGCGACGCTCGCGACGCTGGCGAAATAGCGCCTATTTCGCCAGCGCGCCGCCTTTGTAAACCGCTGTGACCCGACGCAGATTGTTCAGATCGGCGACCGGATCGCCCTCGACGATCACCATGTCAGCGAGCAACCCCGGGGCAATCCGGCCCCGGTCAGCCAGCGCAAAACTGGCGGCATTACCCGCCGTGGCCGCCCGCAGCACGTCGATGACCGGCATGCCGGCCGCCACCAACAGCCGCATCTCGCGGGCATTATCGCCATGCGCGAACACCCCGACATCGCCGCCAACGCAGATCTTGACCCCCGCCGCCAGCGCCAGGGCAAAGCTCTTGCGGTCCTCGAGCACCGCCGGCGGCGCCGGTTCGGCGCCATTCCAGCCGCGATAGCGCGCGATGGCATCACCGGCAGCCAGCGTCGGGCACAGCGTGACACCCCGCGCCGCCATCAATTTGAACACCTCGGCCGTACCTTCGCTGCCATGTTCAATGGCATCGACTCCGGCCATGATCGCCCGGCGCATGCCCTCGGGCGTGCTGGCGTGGGCCGTCACTTGCCGGCCGGCGCTATGCGCGGCCTCGACCGCCGCCGCCATTTCGCCTTGCGTGAAGGTCGGCCGGCTCGGTTCGCCCGGCCCCCAGCGGTAATCGGCGTAAAGTTTGACCACATCGGCGCCATTGCCGATCTGCCGCCGGACGGCGGTGACCAGCGCCGGACCATCGACAGCTTCGGCCCCCAGCGGCGTTTCCACCCCCGGTTCAAAGCCGCGCGGGCCATAAGCGCCGGTCGCCACCAGCGCGCGCGTCGCCACGATCATGCGCGGCCCCGGCACGATCCCTTCCGCGATCGCCCGCTTCAGCCCGACATCGGCATAGCCGGCACCCTCGGTGCCAAGGTCGCGCACCGTGGTAAAGCCCGCCAGCAAGGTCGCCCGGGCTGCCACGACAGCGCGCACCGTGCGCAGCGCCAGCGGTTCATGGAGCACCTGAACATCCCAGGGGGTTTCATTATAGGGGTGGAGGAACAAGTGGCTGTGCCCCTCGATCATCCCCGGCAGCAGCGTCATG
Organism: Sphingomonadales bacterium; assembly: GCA_038328515.1. Classification (GTDB taxonomy): domain Bacteria; phylum Pseudomonadota; class Alphaproteobacteria; order Sphingomonadales; family Sphingomonadaceae; genus Sandarakinorhabdus. The sequence goes on along the minus strand of JBBQMB010000005.1, from coordinate 23,272 downwards.
CCAGGTAGATCGACGATTGTCGCCGCCGGCGCTACAAGCGCTGGCCCGGCTGCGATGATCCGCTCGCCATCCACCAGCACCTGCCAACCGCTGTGCATGGCCGTGCCATCGAAGACTTGTGCCGGCTTGAACAGCGTCGGTGCCGCCATGGCTGGCGCCGCGATCAGCAACAAGGCCCATAATAACCGCATGAAATCCCCCTTTTTCGCCCGTAGCATGGCGTCAAACCGGCGGCGGGACCAGCCCCCATGCCTTGAGCACCAGTGCCTGAACGACCATCACCAGCAGCCAATAACCGCAATCGCGGGCCACCAACGGCCAGCCGATGCGGTGCTGACGCAGCGTCACCACCGTCACCGGCACGACAAAGCCCGCCCAGATGACGATAGCGCTGCCCATCGCCATCACCCAGGCCGCGGCGCGCGGCGGCGCCAATATGAGCGCCCCGGCAAGAATGGCGGCAAACCAGAGCTGCGCGCCATAACGCACCGCCGCATCGCCCACCGTCACCCGCCCGCGGTGCAACACCATACCGGCGATAAGCCCGGCGAGCGTGGCCAGCAGGATCGGCACGGCATTGATGAGGATATAGATCATCAGCATCCTTGGGGATTGGCGGTAGCCACGCTAGGTAGCGGCATTGACCTGCCACAAGGAAGCGCCGACATGACCGCACCCACCCTGCCCCCGCTGCTGCTTGGTCGGCTCAACCATGTCGGCATCGCCTGCGTCAGCATCGCTGCGACGGTCGCCATGTATGAAACGCTGTTCGGCGCCACGGTTTCGGCCCCGGCGTTCGACTTGCCGGCGCAAGGGGTGCGCGTGGCGTTCATCGATGTCGCCAACAGCCAGCTTGAACTGATCGAACCATTGGGGGCCGATTCGCCGATCCATGGCTTTCTGAAGAAGAACCCGAGCGGCGGTCAGCACCATGTGTGCTTTGAAGTTGCCGACATTATCGCCGCGCGCGATGCGATGCGGGCCCGCGGCGCAACCGTGCTCGGCACCGGCGAACCCCGTATGGGGGCGCATGGTGTGCCAGTCATTTTCGTCCACCCGCGTGACACGGCCGGCGTGCTCATCGAACTGATGGCGACACCGGCAGCGCACTGATAAAAAAAGCGCGGAGGGTTTGGCGCTCCGCGCTTTTCAAATTCGGTCCGAAAAAGCCTTAGTCGCGGCGACCGCTGAGCAGCCAGCCAACGACGAAGCCGAGCGCAACGCCACCGGCCAGCACGGCAATCGGCTGTTCCTGCACCGTCTGGCGCACCTTGGCGGTCGATTCTTCGGCCAGCTTCTGGGCGCGTTCCTTGGCTTCGCGTGCCGTTTCCGGTGCCTGTTCGGCCCAGGCCTTGGCCTTTTCGCTCGCCTTCACATAGCCGTCCTTGGCCTTTTCGCTGGCCTTGGCATAGCTATCCTTGGCTTTGCCAAAGGCTTCTTCGGCCTTGCCGTAAACGTCTTCGGCCTTGCCCTTCAACTCGTGGATCTTGCCCTCCAGCTTTGTTCCGGCGGCATCGGCATTGGTTTCCATAGTATCGACGGCGTTATCGAAGGCTTTATCGATTTCAGCGCCGAATTCGTTCTTGATGGTCGACATAGGCAATCCTTTCGTTAAAATTATGCTCAAAAAACCTGTCGTTCAGATATGAAGCGCAACCGACAATTGAAAGAGGCACTGGTATAACGCTGCAACTGGCCATTGGGTTCAATCGTCGGAACGAATTTTTCCGCGTCCTTGTTTTACACCAGATCGCACCGCTTTTCCAGCCAGCCGCCGCTCCTTTGATCCGGTACTGGGGCGGGTTGGCCGCCGCTTTATCGGCTTGGGCTCGGCCTGCACAACGAGCGCCTGCAGGCGTTCACGGGCATCGGCGCGGTTGCGTTCCTGGGTGCGAAAGCGTTCGGCGGTGATGATCAGCACACCATCGCGCGTCATCCGGCTACCGGCCAGCCGCATCAACCGCACCGCCACATCATCAGGCAGGCTCGGCGACGCGCGCACATCAAATCGCAACTGAACCGCACTCGAAACCTTGTTGACATTCTGTCCGCCCGGCCCCGACGCGCGGATAAAGCTTTCAACCAGTTCGGTTTCGGGGATGATAATCGGCATGGTGCTGACCTTTATGCGATTTCCGCATCGCATCAAATGCGGCTAGGCTGGCGGGGACCAAAAAGGGAATCGCCATGCTCACCGTCCACCACCTCAATAACAGCCGCTCGCAACGCATTGTCTGGCTGCTCGAAGAACTTGGCGTCCCCTATGAAATCAAGCATTACGCCCGCGATGCGGTGACCAGCCTGGCGCCGCCGGAATTGAAGCTTGTTCACCCGCTCGGCAAATCGCCGGTGATTACCGATGGCGATCTGACCATCACCGAATCAGGGGCGATCACCGATTTCCTGATCCGCCGTTATGGCAAGGGCCGCTTTGCGCCGGCGCCGAACACCGAAGCGCACGAAACCTATCTCGAATGGCTGCACTTTGCCGAAGGTTCGGCGATGACACCCATTCTGCTGGCCCTCTACACCAGCCGACTGGGCGATGCCGCCGCGCCGCTGCAGCCGCGCATTCAGGAACAGATTGGCACGCAGACGGCGTTTTTCTCACAAATGCTGGGAGAAAATGACTGGCTGGTCGAAAATACCCTGTCGGGCGCCGACATCATGATGAGTTTCATCGCCGAAATCGCCACCGCGCAGGGTCTGGGCGCGAAATTCCCCAACATCGCTGCCTATGCCAAGCGGCTGCAGGCCCGCCCGGCATGGCAGGCCGCCATGGCGAAAACCGAGCCCTATGCCTATGCGATCAAGCCGTAACGGCGCGGCGGGCGAGCAGGCGGGGGCCGAACAGGTTCACCGCCAGCCCGCCGATGATCAACAGCGCGGCGGCGATCTTCCAAGGCGGCAGCGGTTCACCAAGGAACAGCGCCGCTGACCCCATGCCGAACACCGGAACCATCAACGCCATGGGGGCGACCGATGCCGCCGGATAGCGCGCCAGCAGCCAGCCCCAGGCGCCGTAGCCAAACATCGTATTACCGACCGCCTGCCACACCACCGCTGCCCAAACCGACGGACCGGCAGCGGTAACAGCCGTAACGATCGCCGGCCCGCCTTCGAACAGGAAGGCCAGCGCAAACAGCGGCGGGATGGCGAATAGCGATGACCAGACGACGAACGCCAGCATGTCCACCCGGCCAACCCTGCGCTGCACCATGTTACCGAGCGACCAGCCCAGCGCCGCGCCGATAACGAGTGCCACCCCCAGCGGGGTCGTGGTGCCGCCAGTATGCGCCAGGATGATGCCGACACCAGCCACTGCCAGCGCCAGCGCTGCATATTGCACCCCGGTCAGCCGCTCGCCGGTGCCACGCATCGCCAGTCCGATGGTGAAAACCACCTGCACCTGCACCACCAGCGACGCCAGCCCCGGCGCGATCAACCCATCTATCGCGATGAATAACAACCCGAACTGGCCGACGCCGATGAAAAGGCCATACAGTATCAGATCACGCCACGGCACCGCCGGCCGCTTGATGACAAACACCAGCGGCAGCGCCGCAAGGGTGAAGCGTAGTGCCGCAAACAGCAGCGGCGGCAAGGCATCAAGGCCGAGACGGATGACGACGAAATTGGTGCCCCACACCGCCACGACCGCGAGCGCGAGCAAAAAGGCCCGCAGCCCGAACGTGTCGGTCGTCATGCAGCGATGGGCCGGGGCCGCGCCATGCCGAAATAGGCAAGACTTGCCACCGTAAGCGCCACCGCCATGACCAGCGTGACCGGCACGGCCGTGCCATCATGGAGCGCCGCCACCGTGCCCGAAGCCAGCGCACCGGTGGCGAAATTTGCCGAACCGAACAGCCCCGAAGTCGTGCCGGCGCGCAGCGGATCGACCGACAAGGCCCCCGCCAAGGCATTGGCGGCGATGAAACCATTGGAGGTGAGCACGCCAAACAGCCCGGCCATCACCAACCATTTCGACAGCCCGAGCAGCGCAACCGCCAGCAGCGCCAGCCCGAAACCCACGGCAAACAAGCTGGCAACGCCCAGAATCCGGTCGGGCGAGTGACGCAGCAACAGCCGACGATTGATCTGGCTTGACCCGATGACCCCGACCGCGATCGCCGCAAAGATCCCGCTGAACTGGGCCGGTGTGAAGCCCCAGATGTCGATGACCAGATCGGGCGCAGCAGCGATATAGCTGAACAGCGTGGCGCCGTTGCAGGCGCTGACGAGGGTATAGCCGAGCAGGCGCCGGCTTTTGAGCAGATCGAAATAAGCGCCGACTACCGATTCGCCGCGCGCCTTGGCCTCGGTGGCGGCCGATCGGCTTTCATCGAGGCGGAACCACACCGCCACCCCGACCAGCGCGCCGAACAGCGCCAGCGCAACGAACACCGCCCGCCATGAAACCAGCGCTGCCAGCGCGCCGCCAACCGATGGCGCCACCAGTGGCGCAACGCCCAGCACCAACACCAGCAGCGAAAAAATCCGCGCCGAATCGCGATGGTCGTAACGGTCGCGCACCACCGCCCTGGCAACGACCATGCCGGCACAACAACCCAGCGCCTGAGCAAAGCGCCCCGCCACCAACCATTCGATCGACGGCGCCATCGCGCACAACAGGCTGGCGACGACATAGACGCAGCAACCCAGCAAAATCGCTGGCCGCCGCCCAACACGGTCGCTCAGCGGCCCGTAGAAGAGCTGCCCAACCGCCATGCCGATGAAAAACGCCGTGAACGTCAACTGCACCGCCGCCGCCGACACGGCAAAATCGCGTCCGATAATCGGCAAGGTCGGCAGATACAGATCGATCGTCAGCGCCCCGAACGCGGTCAGGGTACCGAGCAGGAGGATTTCGCCGCGGGTAGGCACCCGGGCGGCAGGAGAGGCTGGAGCATGCATGTTGCAATGCCGCATAGGGCAGAGAGACCGGCGCGACCAGAAAGTTTTGCTGTCACCTATCGTCACTAGCAAATTTGCATCAGCGCAAAAGTAGCGCTGCCAGCATGGCCGGCGCACAACGAAAAGGGGCGGAGGCCTAGCCCCCACCCCTCGTCACGATCCAAACCCAATGATGTCAGACGGCAACTGCATTCGAGCGTCGACGCATCGCTGCGCCGACCAAGCCGAAACCGGCGATTAGCATCATCCAGCTTTGGGGTTCAGGAACGGCATTAAAGCTGATGTCATCCAGCGCGAAATCATTTCCGCCGGCAATGGTGTTAGTGTTGACAATCCGCAGCGCCAAAGACGTATTTTGTCCGTTGACGTAATTGCCACCGACAACGAGCCAAGTGCCGACTCCCGAGAGCGTGAAAGTAGCGATTGTCGCAAAACCCGACCCCGCGTCCGCCTCGAGTGTCAGCTCTGAAAAATTCGGCGGTGCCTGATTGGCATTGCAGCAAAGATTGGCGGCAAAAGCCGAGAAATTATAGCTGTAACCGGCCTGCACAGCTATTGTCTGGGCCCAGGCGACGCTATTGAAACCAGCGCCATTGGCGATGAAATAGAGGCCAGCAGCGTCGCCGGTGTTATCACCGAAACTCTGCCAGGCGGAGTGGGTGTTGATGGCATTGGTATCGATCGCATACAGGCCTTCGGCTAAAGCGCCGCCGTAATTGCCGGGCGCGCGATAGCTGTAATCCGAGGCGAAGCCGGTGTTACCGGCGCTGAAATTGCCATTGGTGACAAGATTGGTCGCGGCCGAGACGGGCGCGGCCAAAACGAGTGCGGAGGCGAGAAAAAAGGCTTTCATGACGGTTCCCTTTGTTATTTTATTATCAACGTCGAACGCGATGCAAGAAACGCGCCAGGTGCGTCATGCCCTACAAACCAGAGGCTTAGTTAAATGTAATATTTATAACCTGTAAAAAATTCCGACAGTTTTAACGGTTTTCAGACATTCGGCGTTAGGCGCGCGCGCCAGTCACAACCCCCACCGAATTGTGCCGCAGCGCTTCAAGCACGGCTACGACGATCGCCGGCGCGTCGAGCCCGGCTTCGGCATATTGCTTGGCCGGGTTGTCATGATCCTGGAACATGTCCGGCAAGCGGAGCGTGCGCACTTTCAAGCCGGCGTCGGTCAGGCCTTCGTCGCTGAGCCAGGTCAGCACATGCGCGCCGAAACCGCCGGCGGCGCCTTCTTCGATGGTCAGCACCACTTCGTGAGTCGTGGCGAGTTTCCGGATCAGGTCGTGATCGAGCGGCTTGGCAAAGCGCATGTCGGCGATGGTTGTCGACAGGCCCTTGCTTTCAAGTTCGTCGGCAGCCTTTCCGCCTCTTGCAAGCGGGTGCCGAGCGACAGGATGGCGACCGTCTTGCCCTCGCGCACGATGCGACCCTTGCCGATTTCGAGCCGGGTCGGTTCGGCCTGAATGGCCACGCCGGTGCCTTCACCGCGCGGGTAGCGCACGGCAATCGGGCCGGTATCGTGCAGCGCCATGGTGTGGACCATGTTGGTCAGTTCATTTTCGTCCGACGCCGCCATGACAACAAAATTCGGCAATGTCGCCAGATAGGCAACGTCGAACGCGCCGGCATGGGTGCAGCCATCGGCCCCCACGAGCCCGGCGCGATCGATGCCGAAGCGCACCGGCAGGTTCTGGATGGCGACATCGTGCACCACCTGATCATAGGCGCGTTGCAAAAACGTGCTGTAGATCGCGCAGAATGGCCGCATGCCCTGCGCCGCGAGACCGGCGGCAAAGGTCACGGCATGTTGTTCGGCGATGCCGACATCGAAGGTGCGATCGGGGAATGCCTTGTTGAAGCGATCAACGCCGGTGCCGCTCGGCATCGCGGCGGTGATGGCAACGATGCTGGGGTCACGCCGCGCTTCGACGATGAGCGCATCGCCAAAGACGTTCTGATAGGCCGGCGCCGTCGGAACCGATTTTTGCTGGGCGCCCGACACCACATCGAATTTTTGTACGCCATGATATTTGTCAGCCGCCGCTTCGGCCGGGGCATAGCCCTTGCCTTTTTGCGTCACGACATGGATCAGCATCGGGCCTTCGGCGGCATCGCGGACATTTTCGAGCACCGGCAGCAAATGTTCAAGATTATGGCCATCGATCGGACCAACATAATAAAAGCCCAGCTCTTCAAACAGCGTGCCGCCGCCCTGCATGAAGCCGCGCGCATATTCATCCGCCTGAGCCGCCGCTTTTTTCAATTGCGTTGGCAGCACTTTACGCGTGATCTGCTTCATTACTTCGCGCAGCCCAAGGAACTGACGGCTGGAAAACAATCGGGAAAGATAGGCCGAAAGCGCCCCCACCGGTGGCGCAATCGACATGTCATTGTCGTTAAGGATGACCACCAGCCGATTGCCGGCCTGGGTGGCATTGTTCATCGCTTCATAGGCCATGCCAGCCGACATCGAGCCATCGCCGATGACCGCGATCGCCTTGCCGGGTTGCCCCTTAAGCTTGTTGGCAACCGCAAAGCCGATGGCGGCGGAGATCGACGTGCTGCTGTGCGCCGCGCCAAACGGATCATATTCACTTTCGGTGCGCTTGGTGAAGCCCGACAGACCGCCACCCTGGCGCAGCGTGCGAATGCGATCACGACGCCCGGTGAGGATTTTGTGTGGATAAGCCTGGTGGCCGACGTCCCAGATCAGCCGATCATCGGGCGTATTGAAAACATAGTGCAAGGCGACCGTCAATTCGATCACGCCAAGGCCGGCACCAAGGTGGCCGCCGGTAGTCGATACCGCATCGATCATCTCGGTGCGCAGTTCATCGGCAAGCTGGCGCAGATCGGTATGCGACAGTCGCTTCATATCGGCCGGCACATTGACCGTATCGAGCAACGGAGTTGAAGGACGTTGTGTCACCAAGGAACCGCCAGATTTATTGATTCTTGAAGGCCTACGCTAGCGCCTTGCGGCCGCTGTGTCGATGCGGCGTGTCGTGCCGGCTTTACAGCCTCAACCGCAAGCGGCACAGCGTCCGCGCACCTCGACAACCGGCTTTTCAGGGCGAAAACCATTGGCCGACGCAGTTTCGCGGATGCGGGCCGACAATTGGTCATCGTCGACATGCGTGGCACGGCCACAGGCATCGCAGACCAGAAAAATGCAATCATGCAGGCACCCCGGATGGGCATTGGCGAGATAGGCATTGGCACTTTCCACCCGCGTTGCAACATTGTTGGCCACAAAAAGATCGAGAATGCGATAGACGCTATTTGCCGCAACGCGCCGCCCCTGCACTTGGCTGACCGCCTCGGTTACATCATAGGCGCTGGCGGGCCGGTCAAACCCTGACAGCGCCAGGAACACCGCGGCCCGCATCGATGTCCATTGTTCACCCGAAGCAACCAGCGCCTGTTCGGCGGCGGCGACAAGCGCTACGCCGCTGCGGACATCATGGTCATGATCGTGATGGGTAGCCATGGCACCAGTATCGGGTGTGAAGCCGTCGCCTGCAAGGCGCACGTTCAACCTCGCGAAGCGCGCAGGTTCCACAGATGCGCGGTCGCCAACAGGCATACCCCGATAATCGACAGCGCCAATTCAGCGATGCCACCATGGCTGATCAGCAGCGATGCCGCCATCAGGCCGATCCCCAGCGCGCCCAGCACGCCAATCGCATAGCGCCCATGAACGGCAATGCCGCGCCACAGCGCGACCGCAGCCAGGGGCAGCGCCAGCAGCAGCCCGACGACATGGACATCATGGCCAAGCCAATCGCCCGAGGCGGCAAATACCGTCAGCAGCAACGATCCGGCGAGACAGTGCACCAGGCACAGCCCCGACAGCATCATCGCCGATTTGTCGAGAAGGTGAGAAATACGCAGGTGCATGAAGCGTTGATATATTATCACATCACACCTTGCAAGCCTTTTGAGCCGCCCGCCCCGCAGCCACGATCCAGCCGCGCAGCCGCGACTATAGTGCGCTTGGCGAGCGGCGGGGGAGCGATTATGAACCATCGCATGGCCACGCTTGCAGCTCCTGCCCTCACCACACCCGTTGAAACCGCACGGCCGCGCGCCATCGCGCTCTGGCTATTTGGCGTTGCCGCTTTGGTATTTGCGATGGTGGTCGTCGGCGGCATCACGCGGCTGACCGAATCGGGACTGTCGATCACGCGCTGGGATGTTGTTTCGGGCACGCTGCCACCGCTCGATGCAGCGCAATGGCAGGCGGAATTCAGCGCCTATCAGGCGTCGTCGCAATATCAGTTGATGAACAACGGCATGTCGCTGGCGGCGTTCAAGGGCATTTTCTTTTGGGAATATGTGCATCGCCTGTTGGGTCGGTTGATCGGGCTGGCCTTTGCACTGCCTTTTGCGATTTTCTGGCTGCGTGGGGCAATTCCGGCCGGGTACAAGCCGCGGCTGTTCGCGCTGTTCATGTTGGGCGGGCTGCAGGGCACGATCGGCTGGTGGATGGTTTCATCAGGGCTCGTCGGGCGCACCGAGGTGGCGCACGAACGGCTGGCGGTGCATCTGTGTACCGCACTCACCATCATGGCTGGCTGCATCTGGACAGCGCTTGATCTGCGCCGCTCCGCCGCGCCGGCGGTTGCACGGCCGTCGGGCTGGGTTCTGCCTTTTGTGGCGCTGCTCGCGGTCCAGATCATCTGGGGCGCCTTTGTTGCCGGGCTGCGCGCCGGCCACGCGTCGGACAGTTGGCCGCTGATGGCCGGCGCCTTGGTGCCGCCGGGAATTGCGCAAAATCTTGCCGAACTCGTCAATGATCCGGTGACGGTGCATTTCCTGCACCGCAGCCTCGCCTGGGTCGTGGCGCTATTCGCGCTGCATATTGCCGCAAAACTATGGCGCGCCGGCGCCGGGCCTGTCGCTCTGGCGCTCGGCGGCGCCGTGATTGCCCAATTCACGCTGGGCGTGGCGACCGTGCTGTCGGGGGTCGCCATCCCGCTTGGAGTCGCGCACCAGGCCTGTGGCGCGCTGCTGGTCATGGCGACGACGGTTGCAGCGCATTGGGCGGTACAAAAACCATGACAGCAAGCAATGTGCTCGGCGGCGAACTGGCGCTGTGTTCGGTCGACCCGATGACCGGCTGGTCGCGCGATGGCTGTTGCAATACCGATGCCAATGATCATGGTCGCCACGTCGTCTGTGCGGTCGTGACGGCCGAGTTCCTGGAATTTTCGAAAACTGCCGGCAACGACCTGTCGACCCCGCGCCCCGAATATGGTTTTCCCGGGCTGGTACCGGGTGATCGATGGTGCCTTTGCGCGGCGCGCTGGGAAGAAGCCCGCGTTGCCGGGTTTGCGCCCGAAGTGGTTCTGGCGGCAACGCATGCCAAAGCGCTTGAAACGACCGCGCTCGGGCATCTTCAGGCCCATGCAACCGAATGATGCGGGGCAAATGAGCTGGGACGGCATGCCCTTTGGCGGCGCCAAGCTGGCGGCGCTGCTGGGTGTCGCGTTGCTGGTTTATCGCCGTGACGACAAGGTCGGCATTCCCTTTCCGGGGCTGCTTGATCTGCCCGGCGGCGGGCGCGAGGGCGACGAGAATCCGGCCCAATGCGCCCTGCGCGAACTTGCCGAAGAATTCGGGATAGCCGTTGCTACTGATCGCATTCATTATCACCGCGCCTATTTGCTGACCGACGGCGTCACGATTTCGCATTTTCTCGCTGTTCACTTGACGGATACCGAAGTCGCTGCGGTGCAGTTCGGCGACGAAGGCCAGGATTGGGCGCTGCTGCCGATTGCCGACTATCTGTCTGATCCCGATGCGATTCCACGGCTGCGAGACTGGCTGGGCCATTATGTGGCGGCGGCGTCAACGATACGGTGTCTAGATACCACACCGGAAACCAACGGAAAAGCTTGACGGAAAATCGCTATTGCGCGATATGGCCGCCATCCGGCTGGGGCCAGTTCCCGGCCGTTTCGCTTTTTTCCCGGATAATCAAACCATGCTCACCCGTTCAACCGCCTCGATCAAGCCCGCCGAGGTCGAGAAGAAATGGCTGATTATCGACGCCGAAGGGCTTGTCGTTGGTCGCCTTGCCAGCATTATCGCCAATCGCCTGCGCGGCAAGCACAAGGCCAGCTATACCCCGCACGTCGATTGCGGTGACAATATCATTGTGATCAATGCCGAAAAGGTCCGCTTTACCGGCAAAAAGACCACCGATAAAATCTATTATCGCCACACCGGCCACCCCGGCGGCATCAAGGAAACCACCCCGGCCAAGATCCTGGAAGGGCGTTTTCCGGAACGCGTCCTCATCAAGGCTGTTGAACGCATGGTTCCGCGTGGTCCGCTGGGCCGCGACCAGATGCGCAACCTGCGCGTTTTCAAGGGCACTGAGCATCCGCACACCGCCCAGAACCCCGAAATCATCGATGTTGCGGCGATGAACCGCAAGAATTCCACCCTTACCGCCGGCAAGAAGGCTGCTGAATAATGTCCGACAATCGTCAGTCGCTCGCCGATATCGGTGGCATGCAGGATGGCACGTTCGAGCCAGGTGCAGCCCCCGTCAACACCGCCCACACCGGTGGTGGCGGCCCGCCCGCACCGCTGCGTGATCAGGAAATCGATGCTTATGGCCGTGCCTATGCAACCGGCAAGCGCAAGAACGCCATTGCGCGCGTCTGGCTCAAGCCCGGCACCGGCAAGATCATTGTCAATGGTCGTGACCAGACGGTGTATTTTGCGCGCCCGACTTTGCGCCTCGTCATCAACCAGCCGTTCGACATCTCTGATCGCCGCGACCAGTATGACGTGATGTGCACCGTTGTCGGTGGTGGCCTTTCGGGCCAGGCCGGCGCTGTGAAGCACGGCATTTCGGTGGCGCTTACCCGTTTTGAACCGGCGCTGCGCACCATGGTCAAACAGGCCGGTTTCCTGACCCGCGATCCGCGCGTCGTGGAACGCAAGAAATATGGCAAGGCCAAGGCGCGCAAGAGCTTCCAGTTCTCGAAGCGCTAAGCTTATACGCGGGGGTCAAACCCGCAATCGAACAAGCGCGGGGGCCATGCTTCCGCGCTTTTTTGTTTGGCGGCACTCGGTTGCCAATCCGGCCGCTGCGCTTTAACCCCGCCGGGCAACAAACGGGGCCATGATGCAGACCAAAGTCATTCTTACAGTCATCGGTGCCGACCGGCCCGGGTTGACCGAGGCGCTGGCGACGGCCGTGCAGCAGGCCGGCGGCAATTGGCTGGAAAGCCGGTTGACGCGGCTCGGCGGCAGCTATGTCGGGTCGGTGCTGGTCGAATTGCCGGAAGCGGCGCTGGAAAACCTGCGCGACAAGGCGGCGCATGTCGATGCCGCCGGGTTGAAAGTCAGCATCGCGGCTGCCGATCACGGCGATGCTCCGACCGGTACAGCGCTTGAACTGGCGCTGGTCGGCCAGGATCGGCCGGGTATCATCAAGGATGTCAGCGCCGCGCTGGCAGCGCTGGGCGTCAACATCGAGGAACTCGAATCCGGCACCGAAGCCGAGGCCTGGTCGGGCAGCCGGCTGTTCCGCGCCAGCCTGGCGCTGCGGGTTCCCACCGGGATCAGCGCCGCTGCCGTACAGGATGCGCTGGAGGCGATTTCGGGGGAGATCATGGTCGATTTCACCGTAGTTGCGCCCGCAACGGCCTGAGAGCCGCTTTCGCGCTCCCCAAAATCAGGGCATAACCATCACCATGATCCAACGTCTGTGCACCGCCCTGATTGCCCTGTTCCTGTCAGCGCCACTGCTGGCGCAATCAGTGAGCGACCAGCCGCACACCAGGATCGCCCTCATCGCCGAGAGTGTGAAACCCGTGCCGGGTCAGCCACTGAGCATCGGGCTGCGCCTGACCCCCAAGGATGGCTGGCACACCTATTGGTCCAACCCCGGAGATGCCGGCGCCCCGACCAGGGTTGCCTGGAAACTGCCTGCCGATACCGCCCCGCCGCCGCCACTGGCCTATCCGGTGCCCGAAACACTGATCGTGTCGGGGCTGATGAACTATGTCTACGCCCATGAAAATGTGCTGATGACCTCGATCACGCCGCCGGCCGGGTTAAAAAAGGGCACGGCGTTTCCCGTGTCGGTCAAGGCCGACTGGCTGGTGTGCAGCGCTGAACAATGCGTGCCCGAAAGCGCGACCCTTTCGCTCGCCCTTGTCATCGGCGATGGCGCGACCGATGCTGAAAACGGTTATGCCGTCGCATCGGCTCGGGCAGCGCTGCCAAATCCGCTCGATGCCGCCGGCCGCTGGAGCGCCAAGGCCGGCCGCTTTGTGCTGGCACAACCCTTTGGCTCGCCGGGCAAGGTGCGCAGCGCCTATTTCTTTCCCGATCAGGAAGGCATCATCGACTATGCGGCACCGCAGGTGGTGACTGTCTCCGGCGATGTGTTGCGCCTTGAAACCGCAGCCATCGAAGGCGGCAGCGGACCCGTCTCGGGGGTGCTGCGGGTACAATTTCAGGATGACGACAAGCCAAAGGGTTTCCTTATCAGGGCCGCGCCGGGCGACACCCCGGCGGCCGGCGTGGCGCTTGCCGGCAATCGCCCGGTTGATACCGGCCCCGGACTGCCGCTTATCCTGCTCGGCGCCGTGCTGGGCGGTATCATCCTCAATGTCATGCCATGCGTTTTCCCGATCCTCAGCCTGAAGGCGCTCAGCCTGGCCAGCGGCAACATCGCCCCGGCAGCGGCGCGGCGCGATGCGATGGCCTATACGCTGGGTGTCGTGCTGGTCTGCGCGGCACTGGGCGGGCTGGTGCTGCTGCTGCGCGCTGCCGGATCGCAGGTCGGCTGGGCCTTTCAATTGCAGGACCCGCGCGTGATCACCGGGCTGCTGTTGCTCGTTACAGCGATTGCACTCAATCTGGCCGGGGTTTTCGAGATAAGCTTTACCACCGGGTCGCTGGGCGATGATGCCATCCGCAAGGGCGGCGCGCTCGGCAGTTTTGCGACCGGTGCGCTGGCGGCCTTTGTGGCAACGCCGTGCACCGGGCCGTTCATGGCCGGTGCGCTGGGCGCCGCGCTGGTGCTGCCGCCGATTGAAGCTATTGCGGTTTTTGCCGGGCTTGGGCTGGGCCTGGCGCTGCCGTTCCTGCTCGTTGGCTTCATCCCCGCGCTGCGCCGCCGCCTGCCCCGGCCCGGCACCTGGATGATCCGGTTTCGCGCCATCCTGTCGGTGCCGATGTTCCTGACAGCGCTGGCGCTCGCCTGGGTGCTCGGGCGCCAGGCCGGTGTCGAGGGCATGACGACCGGCCTTGCTGGCGCGCTGGCCTTGGGCCTGTTGCTGTGGTGGCTCGGCAGCCGACAGCATGGCGGCAAGGCTGGCTGGCTGCCGGGTGCCGTCGCGGTACTGGCTTCGGTTGCTGCGGTCGTGCTGCTACCGATTGGCGCGCCGGCCACCGCGGTGACGAGCTCGGCACCGGCGGCACTGGCGGCGATACCGTTTTCGCCCGAAAAACTCGCCGAACTGCGCGCCAGCAAGACGCCGGTTTTCCTGTTCATGACCGCCGATTGGTGTCTGACCTGCAAGGTCAATGAAAAGGGTTCGATGACCGATGCCGCGGTTGCCAAGTCCTTCAAGGACAAGGGCATCGCCGTTCTGGAGGGCGATTGGACACGGGGTGACCCGGTGATTTCGAAATGGCTGGCCGATCAGGGACGCGCCGGCGTGCCGGTTTACGTGTTTTATGCCGCCGACGGCAGCGAACAGGAACTGCCGCAGATCCTGACCGTTTCGCAACTCACCGAGCTTGGTTGACAGCTATTTGCGCCGGAAAACGCGCCGGCCGGCCAGCCAGGTCTCATCCACGGTCACTTTCCACATATCGCGCGGCGAAATCGTAAACGGGTCTTCCTCGACCACAATGAAATCTGCCCATTTGCCGGGCGTCAGCGTGCCGACCTTGTCCTCGGCATGGCCGGCCCAGGCGGCGCCGGTGGTGAACGCCGCAAAGGCCTGCGGCAGTGTCATCGCTTCGGCCATGCGCCAGCCCTGTGGCGGCTGGCCATCGCGCGATTGCCGGGTCACGGCGGCGTGCAGCCCATAAAAGGGATTGGGCGGTTCGACGGGAAAATCGCTGCCGCCCGCGATACGCGCACCACTGTTGATCAGCGATTTCCACGCATAGCCGCCCGCCAGCCGCGCTTCGCCCACCCGGGCTTCGGCCATGCCCTTGTCGGAGGTGGCATGCGTCGGCTGGATACTGGCGATGATGCCGAGCCGGGCAAAGCGCGGCAGATCGCCGGCAGTGACGATCTGCGCATGTTCGTCGCGATGGCGCAGCATATTGCGCTGGCGTTCGGGGATTGCGGCAAACGCCGCCAGCACGGCGCCATTGGCAGCATCACCGATAGCATGGACATTGGTCTGGAAACCCGCCGCCGAAGCCGCGATGATGATACGCCGCAAATTGCCTTCTTCAAAGAACGGCAGCCCCTTGTTGCCCGGCGCATCGCTGTAATCATCGACCATCCAGGCCCCGCGCGAACCAAGCGCGCCATCGGCTTGCAGTTTCATCGCCATCATTGCCAGACGATCGTTATCGCGCCAGCCAATCGGGCCATCGGGGGCAATGGCGATGCGATTATCCGGGCCATACGCCATGGCATAAAGCCGCGCTGTCAACTTGCCGCGCGCCGCAAAGCGGCGATAGCGGTCCCATGTAGGCCGGTCGATGCCGGCATCATGGGCGCCGGTGAGGCCGACCGACGCCATGATGGCGAGGGCTTTTTTAAGGGCAGCGTCGTTTTCCGCGGCCGACAGGGGTGGCACCACGGCTGAGACAAGCTTCATCGCCGCATCGACCAGAACACCGTTGGGGTTGCCAGCGGTATCGCGCTCGATCCGTCCCCCCGCCGGATCGGGCGTGGCGGCGGTGATGCTGGCCAGTTTCAAAGCGGCAGAATTGACCCAGACGGCATGGCCATCGACCCGCCGCAATATCGCCGGGCGGTTGCCGGTCACGGCATCAAGCTCGGCAGCGGTGGGGAAGCGGCCCAGCCCCCAGCGTTCCTGGTTCCAGCCGCCGCCGCGAATCCAGGCGCCCGCAGAAGAATTGGCGCCGGGGTTGGCACGCACCGCGGCCTGCGCCGCTGCGAGCGACGTGGTTTCCGACAGATCGACCGCCAGCGCGCGTTCACCAAGGCTCATGACATGGCCATGCGCATCGATAAGCCCCGGCAACAGCGTGCGGCCCTTCACATCGACCCGCTTGGCCCTCGGCAAGGCCGCTCCGGACGGCAAGATGGCCTTTACCCGGCCGCCATTGTCGACGACCAACGTGGCAAAGCGCACAAGTTTGCCATCATCGCCCAACGTATAGCCATTGGCGTTGACATAGGCAGTATCTGCCAGCGCAGGCGTGGCCGCCAACAGTGCGACCGCCAGAGTTTTCAACATGTCCGTCCCCCCGAAAATACAGCGCCCGCCCGGTGCAGTCCCCAACATCACACCCGACAGCGATCAGCATGCGACCAGGATAGGCGGAAATTTTGCCAAAGCCCAGCCGCGAGCCAAGCCCGGAGCCGGCCTATTTTGCCAGCCGCCGGATCAGGCTCGACGTATCCTGTCGCCCGCCGCCCATCGCCTGGACATCGCCGTAAAATTGATCGACCAGCGCGCCAATTGGTAGCGTCACCCCAAGACGCCGCGCTTCCTCGAGCGCCAGGCCGAGGTCCTTGCGCATCCAGTCGACGGCGAAACCGAAATCAAACTCACCGCGCGCCATGGTGGCAGCGCGGTTTTCCATTTGCCAGCTTTGCGCCGCGCCCTTGGAAATCACATCGACGACCTGAGTCAAATCGAGTCCGGCCGCCGCCCCGAACGCCAGCCCTTCGGCCAGGCCCTGGAGCACACCGGCGATGCACAACTGGTTGACCATCTTGGTCAATTGCCCACTGCCCGCCGGGCCCATATGGCCGATCCGTTTCGCATAGGCCTGCATCACGGGCTGGCTTTCGGCAAAGGCCGTAGCGCTGCCGCCACACATGATGGTCAGCGCGCCATTTTCGGCGCCGGCCTGCCCACCCGACACCGGGGCATCGAGCACCAACACGTCGCGCGCCGCGCCGGCATCGGCGAGTTCGCGCGCAATTGCGGCTGAAACGGTGGTGTGATCGATAAACAGGCTGCCAGGTGCCATCGCGGCAAAGGCGCCCTGTGCCCCCAGCGTCACAGCGCGCAGATCGGCATCGGCGCCGACACAGGCAATGACGACTTCGGCGTTCAAAGCCGCGGCTGCCGGGGTGGGCGCCGCCTGCCCGCCATGGGCTGCGACCCAGGCCGCCGCCTTGGCCATCGTGCGGTTATAGACCGTCACATCATGCCCAGCCCGGGCAAGGTGCCGCGCCATCGGGGCGCCCATGATGCCAAGGCCAAGAAAGGAAATGCGCATCTATCAGCTTTCGAAAAACTGGATGAAGAAACACCGGCGGCTAACCGGCGTCAGGGTTGATCTAGAGGTCGAGCGACTTGCCCAGCGCCGTTTCGACAAGCTTTTTGAATTCGGGATCGACAGGTGGATAGGCAAGATCAACATCTTTACCTAAAACTTCAATAACCTTTTTCAACCCACTGATCCGCGCCGATTTCTTGTCATTGGCTGCAATCACTGTCCACGGCGCCACCTTGGTCGATGTCTTGTCGAACATGTCGTGATAGGCATCAAGATAGGCGGCGCGCTGTGATCTGTTGTGATAATCATCGGTGCCGGTCTTCCAGCGTTTCCACGGCGTTTCGATGCGCTCCTTGAGGCGCTTGTCCTGTTCGTCCTGGGTGATGTGGAGGAACAATTTGACGATCCGCATGCCATCGGCGGCTTGCAGCGCCTCAAAAGCGTTGATCTCGTCATAGGCGCGCTGCCAGACATCGGGGGGCGCAAAGCCATCGACCCGCTCGACCAGCACCCGGCCATACCAGGTGCGGTCGAATACGGCGATTTCCCGACAACCCGGCAGGCGCTGCCAAAAGCGCCAGAGATAATGATGTTCGGCTTCCTGTTTGGTGGGCGCGGCGATCGACCAGACCTTGGTGTAACGGTGGTCGAGCGGCCCGACCATGCGGGTGATCAGCCCGCCCTTGCCGGCAGCGTCCCAGCCTTCCAGCGCGATCATCGCCTTCCTGCCCTGGTTGATATAGGCAGCCTGGATCAGCTCGAGCTGGTGCTGCAATGCCTCGAGCTGGCTGTCATAATCCGACCTGTCCAGATCGGGATCGCCTTCAAAATCCGCAAGCTTCAGCTTTGACATCAGTCGATGATCCGGATGCCGAGTTCGCGCAACTGCTTCATCGAAACATTGCCCGGAGCATTCATCATCAGATCCTCGGCTTTCTGGTTCATCGGGAAAACCACAACTTCGCGGATATTGGGCTCATCGGCAATCAGCATGACCATGCGATCGACGCCCGGCGCCGAGCCGCCATGCGGCGGCGCGCCGAATTTGAAGGCGTTGATCATGCCGGCGAAATCCCGATCGACATCGGCGGCGGTATAGCCGGCAATTTCAAACGCCTTGTACATGATATCGGGGCGATGGTTGCGAATGGCGCCCGATGACAGTTCAACGCCATTGCAGACAATGTCGTACTGGAACGCCTTGATGGTCAGCGGGTCCAGGGTTTCCAGCGCCTCAAGCTCGCCCTGCGGCATGCTGAACGGATTATGGCTGAAATCGACCTTTTTGGCGTCTTCATCATATTCGAACATCGGGAAATCGACGATCCAGCAGAAATTGAAGGTATTTTGTTCGATGATCCCGAGCTCCTGTCCGACGCGGGTGCGCGCCAGACCGGCAAGTTTGGCCGCCTGGGCTTCCTTGCCGGCGGCAAAGAAACAACCATCATCGGGGCCAAGGCCGAGCGCTTCGTAGATCGCCAGCATGCCGGCCTCGCCATGGTTCTTGGCGATGGGGCCACCAAAAACACCATCCTTGCGCGTGACATAGCCCAGCCCGGTATAGCCCTCGCTGCGCGCCCACTCATTCATGTCATCAAAGAATTTGCGGCTTTTTTCGGCGGTGCCCGGCGAAGGAATGGCGCGCACGACATTGCCGGCTTCAACGAGCTTGGCAAAGATGCCGAAGCCGGAACCGATGAAATGCTGGCTGACATCGCCGATGACGATGGGGTTGCGCAAATCGGGCTTGTCATTGCCATACCGAAGCATGGATTCGGCATAGGGGATCCGCGGAAAAGCGCCCTTGGTCACCGCCCAGGGGGTGCGACCGCCAAAGCCTGCATATTCTTCGAATACGCCCGCCAATACGGGCTCGATCGTTGCAAAAACATCATCTTGCGTGACAAAGCTCATTTCAAAATCGAGCTGGTAAAATTCGCCCGGGCTACGATCGGCGCGGGCGTCTTCATCGCGGAAGCATGGCGCAATCTGAAAATACCGATCAAACCCCGCGACCATCAGCAGTTGCTTGAACATTTGCGGGGCCTGCGGCAGCGCATAGAATTTGCCCGGATGAACGCGGCTCGGCACGAGATAGTCACGCGCCCCTTCCGGCGACGAAGCCGTCAAGATCGGCGTCTGGAATTCGGTGAAGCCCTGGTCGATCATGCGGCGCCGCAGGCTGGCGATGACGCCCGAACGCAGCATCATATTGGCGTGCAGCCGCTCGCGGCGCAGATCGAGAAAGCGATATTTGAGGCGGATTTCTTCGGGATATTCGGCATCGCCGGCCACCGGCATCGGCAGGTCGGTGGCCGCCGATTGCACCGTCACCGCCTGGGCACGCACTTCGATATCGCCGGTCGCGAGATTGGCGTTCACCGCGCCACCTTCGCGCCCCACGACATCACCGGTGATCGTCACCACCGATTCGAGTCGGGCACGATCGAGCGTTTCAAAGGCCGGCGAGGTCGGGCCGACGACAATCTGGGTGAGGCCGAAATGATCGCGCAGATCGATGAACAGCACCCCGCCATGGTCGCGCTTGCGATGGATCCAGCCCGAAAGCCGAGCGGTCGTGCCAGCATCGGTAGCGCGGAGAGCGGCGCAGTTATGGGTGCGATAGGCGTGCATAAAGGAAAATCCGAGCAATTTTTGAAAGAATATTTGTGTGGCGCGTGACACACATAGCCTGACGCTTTGTCAAGCGCGAGCGGGTGGGTTATGGCAGATCATGCTCATCCATCCGCTCGTCACCGATACCGAAACCCTCACCGCTTTGTGCAAGCGCCTCGCCGAGGCAGACTTTGTCACTGTTGACACCGAATTCATGCGGGAAAGCACTTATTACCCCGATTTGTGCCTCGTACAGGTTGCCAGCCCGACCGAAGCCGCCGCGATCGACCCCAAGGCACCGGGAATCGACCTTGGCCCGCTCTTGAAGCTGCTGGTTGAAGACGAAGTGCTCAAGGTGTTTCACGCCGGCGGCCAGGATCTGGAAATCATTTACAACCTGACCGGCAAAACCCCGGCACCGCTGTTTGACACCCAGATTGCCGCCATGGCGCTGGGGTTGGGCGAACAGATCGGCTATACCAACCTTGTCGCTGCCTATCTCGGCCATCAGGTCGACAAGGGCGCCCGCTTTACCGATTGGAGCCGGCGGCCGCTCAACGATCGCCAGCTTGAATATGCCATCGGCGATGTCACGCATCTGGCGACGCTGTTCCCCAAGATGGTCGACAAATTGCGCCGCACAGGCCGCGGTGGCTGGCTCGATGATGAGATGGCGCGCGTCTGCGACCCCGCGACCTATGCCAATGATCCCGAAAAAGCCTGGCTGCGGCTGCGCCTGCCGAGCCGCAAAGCCGATGTGCTGGGGCGCTTGAAGGCGTTGGCAAAATGGCGCGAACTCGAAGCGCAGGACAAGGATGTGCCGCGCGGCCGCATCGTCAAGGACGAAACGCTGGGCGATATTGCCGGCTCGCCACCGCGATCGCAGGCTGATCTTGCCAAGGTGCGCGGACTGTCCGCCGCCTGGGGGTCGAACGCCATCGGCGATCGGATGATCCGCGCGCTCCAGGACGCCGAACCACTCAGCGCGGATGAAATGCCCCTGCGCGAACCGCAACGCCCCGGTCTTTCCTCGGAAGGCGCCTTGATCGCCGATTTGTTGAAACTCCTGTTGAAAATCCGCAGCAAGGAAAGTGGTGTCGCGCCCAAGCTGATCGTGCGCGGCGATGATCTTGATGCCCTTGCTGCCGGCGTGATCGAGGGCCTGCCGGTGCTCGACGGCTGGCGGCGGGAAATTTTCGGCCAGGATGCCCTGGCACTGGTCGAAGGTGACCTCGGCTTTGTCGTCAAGGCAGGCAGGCTGACGATGACGCGCGTGTCCGACGTGGTGTCCGATGTAGTGACCGATTTGGTGGCCGATGGGGTATCCGACGCATGACGGTCACGGGCCGCGTTGCTGGCAAAGTCGCGCTCGTCACCGGCGCAGCGCGCGGCATGGGGGCGGCGCACGCCCGGCGGCTGGTAGCCGAAGGCGCGCGCGTGGTGCTTGGCGACATTCTCGATGGCGAAGGCGCCGCGTTGGCGGCAGACCTTGGCACAGCGGCGCGTTACATCCGGCTTGATGTAACAAAGCCCGACGATTGGGCCGCCGCCGTCGCGCTGTGCGTTGGTGAATTCGGCAGGCTCGACATCCTTGTCAACAACGCCGGCATTTTTGGTGGTGCGGCCATCGTCGAGCACCCGCTCGACCTGTGGCAGCGGATGATCGATATCAACCTGACCGGCGTTTTCCTCGGCATTCGAGCCGCGACAACGGCACTTGTGGCGAGCGGCAGCGGCTCGATCATCAATATCTCATCGGTTGCCGGCCTGCGCGGCGCGCCGGGTGGATCGGCCTATGTCGCCTCAAAATTCGGGGTGCGCGGGCTTACAAAGGCGGTGGCGGCAGAACTGGCCCCCTTTGGCGTGCGCTGCAATTCGGTGCATCCAGGCATCATCGACACACCAATGGCCGAGGGCTTGAACACGCAGGGCTATGATTACCCGATGGGCCGCATGGCCCGCGCCGACGAAGTCACCAACCTCGTGCTCTATCTGGCCAGTGACGAAGCCAGCTATTCGACCGGTAGCGAATTCGTCGTCGATGGCGGGCTGACGATGGGCGGCATCAGCCCGACGCGCGGTAACGGCTGACACGCTTGCGTAACGCGCCGAAGGTCGCAAGTGAGCCGAAACTAAAGCCCCAGTACGCGCACCGCCTCGGCAACCCCCGCGTGGCGCGGCGCCATGTCATCGGCGAGATGGCGGTGAGTCGGAATCCAGAACAGCCCGGCGTCGAGCCCGGCAAGCGCGATTTCGGCGCAGCGTTCGGGGGTGATGATGTGCATATCAGCCGGCCAGCCCGCCGGATCAGGCCCCAAACCGTCGGCGGTCATGCCGGTATAAACACCGCCGGGCAGCAGGATATGGACATCAAGCGGCTTGTTACCGCCCTTCATTTCGGCGCGCAGCCATTCCGCCAGCACCAGAACGCCATGCTTGGACGCGGCATACAACCCCAGGCCAAAGGTCTGCACCGCATCGGGCACCGACAATGAATTTTCCGATCCGGTAATCATCAACCGCCCGCTCTGGCCATCAGCCACCAATCGCGGCACCCAGGCTTGCACCATGCGAATCGCGGCGAACATGTTGACTTCGAACATCGCGGCGACGTGTGCATCGTCAAGATCGGCCTTCAACAAGCGCTTGGGGCCGCGGCCGCTGCCCATGCCGGCATTGGAACATAACAGGTCGATCCGCCCGGCAGCCGCATAGGCCCGATCGATCAACCCGGTTGCCGCTCCTGCTGCCGACAGATCAATCACCATGGCCTCGCCGGCCACCAGCTGCGCGGTCGCGGCGGCGCCGGCGGCATCGATATCTGCCGCAATCACCCTGGCGCCGCGCGCCGCCAGCGCGATTGCCAGCCCGCGGCCAATCCCCGACGCCGCGCCGGTTACCAGCGCCACTTGTCCGTGATAATCAATCATCTGCCACCCCGCCACTTTCAAACGATGCCGCTATTCCATCAGCGCTTGGCAAGCGCCACAACAACCGTGAAAGCATGCCGAGCATCAGGAATTCAACCCGCATGATCCACCGTCGGCACTTTACGCAATTTTCCGTGCTTTTTGCGGCGTCGCCCGCCTTTGCCCGCGCGCTGCCCGCGCCGATCGACGTGATTGCCACCGTGCGTGCGGCGGAGGCTAGTATTGGCGGGCGCATCGGGCTGGCGGTGCACGATACCGCCACCGGCCGCCGCTTCAGCCATCGCGGCACCGAGCGCTTCCCGATGGCAAGCACGTTCAAGATGTTGCTCGTTGCCGCCGTGCTGGCGCGGGTCGACCGCCATGGTGAACGGCTTGACCGCGCCATT
>JBBQMB010000004.1:0-48333 GCA_038328515.1 Sphingomonadales bacterium | reverse complement strand
GGTGTCTCGCCGCAAGGTTCATTCCATGGGCGATAAAGCGCCCACCCCGACCCTCCCCACTCTACCGCCTGCGGCGGTCGAGGGAGAGAGAAGAAGGGACGCTTGCTTTTTATCTCCAAATAGGTTACATATGAACCTATGACGAACCTCTCTTACTCCCCCGTCCCTCTCCGTGAGCGCAAGGATGGCTGGTCCCCGGCGCGGCAATGGGCGTTTTTGCAGGCGCTTGAGGACAGCGCCAACATTGCGGAAGCGGCGCGCAAGGTCGGGATGAGCGAGAGTTCGGCGCACCGTCTCCGCCGTCATCCCGAGGCCGAGGATTTTCGGCGCGCCTGGGATGCGGCGCAGGCGCGGATCTGGCAGCGGGTCGAACAGGTGGCGCTCGACCGGGTCGTCAATGGCGATATCGAGATCATCGAGCGCGACGGCATCGAAGTTGCCACCCGCCGCCGCCCCTGTTCGGACCGGTTGATGATCCACATGTTGCAGGAACAGGTGCGCCGCATGGCCGTTGCGGCCGCCGCCGATGCCGCGGCGCGCGACACCGCCGCGCGGGCCTATGAAAAGGCGCTGACCAGCGCGCGCCAGCAACGCTGCGACCCGCCCGCGCGCCTGGCCGCACCTGTGCACCCCGAAACCGCCGCGCTGCGCGCCCAGCACGCGCGCCTCCATGCCCTGCCCGATGCCACGGGTTGGGAAGGCCCCGAATTCAATGGCAATTATGATGTTCCGGGCTTTGCTGATCTTGCCGGCGGCGTGCCCGCCCTGCCGATGCCCGAACGCACGCTGGCGCCTGATGATGGCGTGCTTAACCTGGTTGGGCGACCCGCGCGGTTGATCAACCCGGCGGCGCGAAAGGTCAGGATTTAGCCGCTTGGCACTGAACTTCCGGCCGGCGATGACGCGCTAAATCTCCAGCAGATCGCGGCCGATGATGATTTGCCCGGCGAAATGCGGGCGCACCGCCGCCAGCCACACATCATCGGTGATGAACGGCGCGCCGCCGGGGACGAAGTGCGACATGACGAGGGTTTTCACGCCGGCGGCGGTAGCGGCGCGGCCGACCTGTGCCCCCGTCGAATGGCTGGCGAGGAGGTGTTGGCGCAGCGTTTTGGCATCGGGCGCATTGCGGACGAGGAAATCAATGGCGCTTTCGAGCATGATTTCATGGACGAGCACATCGGCACCACGCGCCAGCTCTATCAGCGCCGGTGAGGCGCTGGTGTCGCCCGAAATGACGATGCTGCGATCGGGGCAGTCGAACCGATACGCGAAACTGGGCACCACCGGCGGGTGGTTGACCAGCGCGGCGGTCACCTTGACCCGGCCATCGTCCAGCACCACGCCGGGGCGAGCGATTTCATGCGACCGCAGCAACGGCGCCAGCGGCGGGCGGCCTTCATCATGAATGCGGGTGTCGATATCGGTGCGGTTCATCGCGAGGAACTGCCGCTGCATCCGGGCGAGCGGCGCCGGGCCATAGCTGTCAACCGGGGTGGTGAGGTTATCCGCCCAGGCCAGCCATTGCAGATTGCCAAGATCGGCGATGTGATCGGAGTGCATGTGCGTGATGAAAATGGCGCTCAGGCTGCGCAGCGGCACCCCGGCAAGCACCATTTGCCGAGGGGTGCCGTTACCGCAATCGATGACATAGGCAGCGTCATCGACGATGATGACCTGCGCTGCGGCGGCGCGATTGGGCTTTGGCGTCGGCCCGCCGGCGGTGCCGAGCAACACGAGCCGCGACCGGCGCGGTTCCACCGCCAGCGCCGGCGCCGCAACGACGAGCGAGGCCGCCAGAATTTGTCGACGTGTCGGCATGGCAGACTCTTTCGGTTCGCGTTACACGTTGATATCGCAGCGAGCGGCGTTACCGGCTACCGCGCTGCACCGGCAAAACCCATAATGTTCGAGACGCCCAACGACATGACTGGTTTCACTTGCTATACGCTGTCGACGTTAATCCAATGGAGCAAAAGATGAGTCACATTTCTCAGGCGCTGTACGAAATTTTTCCCGATGCGGCCGATATTCTTCAAACACTGAAGACCGAAAACGGACACTTCATGACTCTCGCCGAGCGCTTCGAACCGATTGACGATGAAATCAAGAAAATCGAAGCTGGTCTGGAACCTTCGAGTGAAATTCGACTTGAAGATTTGAAGAAGCAGCGCCTTCTCATCAAGGACGAAATCGCGACGCTGATTTCGGCACTAAGCGCTGGCTGAAGCGCGACAATCGCTCGGATGCGGGCGCCAACAGAAAGGCCCGAGATGACACAGCATACAGCCCTGACAGCCACGTTGCGCCTTCGCCTTGCCGAATTGACCGAGGAAATCGACAGCGTGGAAGCCCAGCGCCGCCGGCCGCTCGATGCCGATTTCGCCGAACAAGCCCGGCAGTTAGCCGGGCAGGATGCGCTGGGCGGCATCGAAGACGCCAAGATGCACGAAGCCGCCGAGATCCGCGCTGCGCTCAGCCGTATCGAAACGGGCGACTATGGGCTGTGCAGCAAGTGCGGCGATGCGATATCCCCGGCACGGCTCAAAGCCCAGCCCACCGCTACCACCTGTATCAAATGCGCTGACTGACGGCCGCCGCCGAATTCCCTGACCGGGCTATTCGGCGGCAACCGCCATGTTCGGCATCGCGATAAAGCCCTTCCGGCGCGCGATCCGGCTTTCGATTTCAGGCCGAAAATGCCGGATAAGGCCCTGGATCGGCCAGGCCGCCGCATCGCCAAGCGCACAAATCGTGTGGCCTTCGATCTCGGTGGTGACCTCGAGCAGCAGGTCGATTTCATGCGGCTCGGCATCGCCAGTGACCAGCCGTTCCATCACGCGCCACATCCAGCCAGTGCCCTCTCGACACGGGGTGCACTGGCCGCAGCTTTCGTGTTTGTAGAAATAAGACAGCCGGGCAATCGCGCGAACAATGTCGGTGGATTTGTCCATGACGATGACAGCGGCGGTGCCCAGACCCGATTTCAGGTCTTTCAGGCCGTCAAAGTCCATCGGCGCGTCGGCGATTTCATGGGCCGGCACCAACGGCACCGATGAACCCCCGGGAATCACGGCGAGCAGATTATCCCAGCCGCCCCGAATGCCACCACAATGCGTATCGATCAGTTCGCGAAAGGGCAGTCCCATGGCTTCTTCAACGACGCAGGGGCGGTTAACATGGCCGCTGATCTGGAACAGCTTCGTTCCTTCATTTTTCGGCCGACCGATCCCGGCGAACCACGCCGGGCCGCGACGCAAGATGGTCGGCGCAACGGCAATCGATTCAACATTGTTGACTGTCGTCGGGTTGCCATACAGCCCGGCGCCGGCCGGGAACGGCGGCTTGAGACGCGGTTGGCCCTTTTTGCCCTCCAGGCTTTCGAGCATCGCGGTTTCTTCGCCACAGATATAGGCGCCGGCGCCGCGGTGGACAACAACGTCGAAATCATAACCCGAACCGCAGGCGTTCTTGCCGATCAGCCCGGCGGCATAGGCTTCGCGGACCGCAGCAAACAAAGTTTCGGCCTCGCGGACATATTCGCCGCGGATATAAATAAAGGCGGCAACAGCACGCATGGCGAACCCGGCAACCAGTGCGCCTTCGATCAACTTGTGCGGATCGTGACGGATGATCTCGCGGTCCTTGCAGGAACCGGGCTCGGATTCATCGGCGTTGATGACCAAATAGCTTGGCCGCGCCGGATTGGGCGCCTTGGGCATGAAACTCCATTTCATGCCGGTCGGGAAGCCGGCGCCGCCGCGCCCGCGCAGCCCGGACGCCTTGATGGCATCGACAATGGCGTCGGGGCCAAGTGCGAGAAGCGACGCGGTATCCTCCCAATCGCCGCGCTTGCGTGCATCGGCAAGGTGCCAAGACTGAAAACCGTAAAGGTTGGTAAAAATACGATCGCGGTCAGCGAGCATGGCGTGCGGCCTCAATAAAAACGTCAACCGACATTGCGGTCTTCCAATTTGCCAGCACGGCGATCAGCCAGCATGCCGATGATGAGCGATACGACGCTGATGATGAACAGCGTCTTGTTATCGGTCGGTTGGGTGAACAGTAAATACAGCGAAACCGTGCCCGACACGACTGCGATAGCCATCGAGATCATGGCGATCCGGCGCATCAGCTTGATATTCTTCATCGACTACCTCCCGCGCGACGAGCATGGACCCGGATGCCAATGCCGAGCACCAGCAGCACGGTTCCAAACGACGACAGACCGACTGACCGCGTGCCATGGGTGGACTGCCAGATCGACAACGCGAACACGGCAAGCGCTGAAACGAGAAAAACCAGCCCGACCTGATCGATAACCTTCGGTGTCATGCCGGTTCTGCCAACAACGTTGTCGGCCCGCCTTCGGGGCAACTGGCCGTGCGGCCAATCTGGGAGCCGGTTGGCGGCGTTTCACCGCGTGCCAGCGCCGCGAGGATAGCGGTCATGCTGTCATACGTCAGGTCTTCATAATTATCGGCGTTGATCTGCACCATCGGCGCATTGGCACAGGCGCCCAGACATTCGACCTCCGAAAGCGTAAACAGACCATCTGCGGTATTAGCGCCTTTGGTCAGCCCCATGTCCTTGCAGGCCTTCATGATGTCGTCCGATCCGCGCAATTGGCACGGCGTCGTCCCGCATACCTGGACATGGTAGCGGCCAACCGGTTTGAGATTGTACATCGTGTAGAAGCTGGCGACCTCGTACAGCCGGATATAGGGCATCCCTAGATGAGCAGCGACATATTCGATGACCGGCACCGGCAACCAGGCCGAACCTGTCTGATCAGCCATCTGTTCTTGTGCCAGCCACAGCAACGGCATGGCCGCCGACGCCTGACGCCCGGGCGGGTAAAGCGCAATTATCCGCTCGGCTTCAACGGCATTCCCGGCGGTCCAGGAAAAACTCGCACCGGGTTGCGTTTTGAGGGCATCTGTATGCATCGCGAAAAAGGTCCAGCAATCATCAACGTCGGCAAGGTTTGCCCTATACAGCAGGCGTAGCCACGATGAATAGCGGTTCGTCCGAAAAATGGCTGCTGCCGTTGCCACAGCGGTGAAAAACAGAACGGGCAGAACGCCGGCATGGCGCCCTGCCCGTTCTTTTGTAGCGCTGTCTGCCCCTCGGGGCTAAAGCAGCAAGGCCAATATCAGATGCGGTTCATCAACATCTTGAGCAAGCTCCAGAAGGCCCACATGACCATAATCAGGAAGATGCCCGACATGGCAACCGATGGGAACTTGGCCTGCGCCATATAGGCAGCAGCGGCACACAGTGCCGAAAACCAGACTGCTTCGTCTCCGCCCTTGTTCGACATGCTTATCTCCCCCTCAAGTCGGTTGCGGCGTTGCGACGCACGATCAATATCTAGCAGTTTATCGAACCGAGGCAAGATGCCTGGTGCTGAAAACTCGACTGTTCTTCAACGTACAAATTCGACGGGCTCGATCTTGTTGCCGACAAAGGAATAGATCGAGATGACGGCAAACGACGGCGTTGAATCCGAACGAAACACCTCTTCATGCAGGACAACCTTGTCGCCAATGGCAAAGGCCGCGTGGACAATAGCGCGATTCTGCGGAAATTCGACAAACATTGCGGCAAGACCGTCGCGTACACCGGCGCGGCCATCGCGCAATACGGCACCGCGATACACAGCTTCGACAGCACCCTCGGTAATCAGCGCTGCATAACCCGCCGCATCTTGCGCATTATAGCGCGCCATCAGTGCATCGACGAGGGCAAGTCGTTCGGCGTCGGTCACCGATCGACCTCGCCGAACACGATATCAAGCGAGCCCAGAATAGGCGGCGCATCCGCCAGCATATGACCCTTGCACAGGAAATCCATCGCCTGGAGATGCGCCATGCCGGTCGCCCGGATATGACAGCGCCACGGCTTGTTGGTGCCATCGGCGACCATGAAAATCCCGAATTCGCCCTTGGGGCTTTCGGTCGCGACATAGGCTTCACCGGCCGGCACGTGCAGGCCTTCGGTATACAGCTTGAAGTGGTGAATCAGCGCTTCCATCGAGCGCTTCATTTCGCTGCGCGACGGCGGTGACACCTTGCGATCGATCGTGGCGTGGCGGCCTTCGGGCATTTGCGCCACGCACTGGCGGATGATCTTCACCGATTCGCGCATTTCGTCCATGCGGACCATGAACCGCGCATAGCAATCGCCGTCGTTCGACACGATGACGTTGAAATCCATGCGATCATAAACGTCATAAGGCTGGGACTTGCGCAGATCCCATGCCACACCCGAAGCGCGGATACACGGGCCGGTAAAGCCCCAGGCCACGGCATCATCCTTGCTGATGACCCCGATATCAACATTGCGCTGCTTGAAGATACGATTGTCGGCGATCAGCGACTGGACTTCATCGAGCACTTTGCCAAAGCCGTCACACCAGTCCTTGATATCCCCCAACAGGCCATCGGGCAGATCCTGATGCACGCCGCCGGGGCGGAAATAGGCGGCATGAAAACGCGCCCCCGAAACCCGCTCGTAAAATTCCATCAGCTTTTCGCGTTCTTCGAAAAGCCACAGGATCGGCGTCATCGCGCCAACGTCCATCGCATGCGTCGTGGTGTTGAGGATGTGATTGAGAACCCGGGTTATCTCGGCAAACATCGTGCGGATATATTTGGCGCGCAGCGGCACTTCGATGCCGGCCAGCTTCTCGATCGCCAGCACATAGCTGTGCTCCATGCACATCGGGCTGACATAATCGAGGCGGTCCATATAGGGCAGCGCCTGCAGATAGGTCTTGTATTCAATCAATTTTTCGGTGCCGCGGTGCAACAGCCCGATATGCGGATCGCAGCGTTCGATGATCTCGCCATCGAGCTCCATGACCAGCCGCAGTACGCCATGCGCGGCGGGGTGCTGCGGCCCGAAGTTGATCATGTAATTCTGGATGCTGTTGGCCGGATTGACCGGTGGCAACAAGTCCTGCGTATCGTCGGCTGTCCAGGCGATGGAGGCGAGATCAACCATGGGCAAGATCCCCGTTGTGGCAGTGCAGCGTGTGGGTCATGATTTCAACGGCGCCGGCGTTGATTTTGGGGTCGGCGATGTCGCCGCCTTGGCTGTTGCGGGCGCCACGGCCTTTTCGTCGCCCGGCAGCACATAGTCGGTGCCTTCCCACGGGCTCAGGAAATCGAAACTGCGGAAATCCTGCGCCAACTGCACCGGTTCATACACCACGCGCTTATGCTCTTGCGAATAGCGCAATTCGACATAGCCAGTCAGCGGGAAATCCTTGCGGAACGGATGCCCTTCAAAGCCATAATCGGTGAGAATGCGGCGCAAATCGGGGTTACCGTCGAACAACACGCCATAGCAATCCCATGTCTCGCGCTCATACCAGCCGGCAACCGGCCAAAGCGAAGTTATCGACGGCACCGGGGTCCGAGTATCGGTGGTCACCTTGACCCGCAAACGCAGGTTCTTGGTCATCGACAGCAGTTGATAGACGATATCGAAGCGTTCGATGCGATCGGGATAATCGACCCCGCAAATATCGATAAGCTGGTTGAGCCGCAGCGCCGGATCGTCACGCAGCGCCGTCATCACCGCCACCAGCCCGGCACGGGTCACGGTAACGCCGACTTCCTGGGCATGTTCGACGATTTCGATAACCGCATCGCCAAGCAACATGCGCAAATGCCCGGCAATGCCGTCAACCGACCCCATCACGGGCCAACTGTGTTGGCCAAGCTCGGGAAGAACACTCACCGTTCAAAGCTCCCCACCCGGCGAATTTTGCGCTGCAAGGCGAGAATACCATACAGCAGCGCTTCCGCCGTCGGCGGACAGCCCGGCACATAGATATCGACCGGCACGATGCGATCACAACCGCGCACTACCGAATAGCTGTAGTGGTAATAGCCGCCGCCATTGGCGCAGCTTCCCATCGAAATCACATAGCGCGGCTCGGCCATCTGGTCATAAACCCGGCGCAATGCCGGCGCCATCTTGTTGCACAAAGTGCCTGCCACGATCATCACGTCGGATTGGCGCGGGCTGGCCCGCGGCGCGACGCCAAACCGTTCCAGATCATAGCGCGGCATGTTGGTGTGCATCATTTCAACAGCGCAACACGCAAGGCCAAATGTCATCCACCACAGGCTGCCGGTCCGCGCCCAGTGAAACAGATCTTCGGTCGAAGCGACGAGGAAGCCCTTGTCGGCGACTTCCTGGTTGATATCGGCCAGAAATCCGTCGCGGTTGTTCGCGGGCAGCGTCAAGCCGCCCGTCAGAACCGGTGCGTTGCTGTCGCCCATCACTCCCACTCCAGCGCTCCGACTTTCCAGGCATAGGCAAGGCCCAGCGCGAGTTCGGCCAAAAATTCCATCATCGCCCACCAACCCGGCTGGCCGCTCCAGTGCAGCGAAACCGCCCAGGGGAACAAGAACGCCGCTTCAAGATCGAATACGATGAACAGGATGGCGACAAGGTAGAAACGCACATCGAACTGGCCGCGACTATCCGAAAAGGCCGGAAAGCCGCTTTCATATTCACTCAACTTGACCGTGTCGGGCTTTGACGTACCCGCCAGCTTCGACACCAGTACCGGCGCGCCGACGAAGATGCAGGCAAAGACAATGCCTACGGCAAAGAACAGCAGGATCGGCAGATAGTGATAGGCAATGCCGGACATGGGCGCGCAATGCTTTCAAGAGTTGGGAGCGTGTCCCGCGCCTTCTATGCCGGGGGCACCCGACAGGCAAGGGCGCTCACGCGGCCGCAAACTGTCAATCTTCGGGTTCGGGATAGGCAAACGGGGTGGTTTCGCCCGGCCGCGTCGGCACCAGTCGCGGCAGCGGCTCGGCACGATTGGCGGCATTCCACAAAAAACTCGCCATGATCACCGCGGCCTGGCGCAAATCGGCGGCCTTCAGATGGTCAAAAGTATCGGCGCTGCTGTGGTGGACGCGGCTGTTATAATCGAGCGGGTCTTGGATGAACTGATACCCCGGCAAACCCACCGATTGCATGAACACATGGTCGGTGCCGCCGGTGCGGCTATTGACCACTGCGCTCGCCCCCATGCTGGCAAAGGGCGCCAGCCAATCGCGGAACACCGGTGCCACCCCGGCATTGCCCTCGGTATAGATGCCGCGAATTTTGCCCGAGCCATTGTCGAGGTTGAAATAGGCGGCAAGTGCGCCATATTCGGCTTTCGGCGTCACCGGCCAGCGCCGCTGCCAGCCCGACCAGTCGCCGGCTTTCAGCTTTTCCGGATCGGTTTCCCTGGGCCGGGCGGCAAGATGCTGATCAATATAGGCAAGGCTGCCGAGCAGGCCCTGTTCTTCGGCGTTCCACAGCGCAAAACGGATCGTGCGCCGCGGTTTGACACCCAGGCTGGCGAGGATCCGCGCTGCCTCCATCACCACAACGCTCCCGGCGCCATTATCGGCGGCGCCGTCACCCGCCACCCAGCTATCAAGGTGCGCGCCGGCCATGACATAGCCGCCCTTGGCATCGCTGCCCGGGATTTCAGCGATGATGTTGTTGGCGTTAGGGTCATCTTCGTGAAATTTCACCCGCGATTCCACTTCCAGCGTCACTCGGTCTGACGCGCCGGGGACATCGGATTTGGCAAGCCGGGCCAACCGGCGATAATCCTCAGCCGCGAGTTCGATGCCCGGCACCTGGCGCTTGTCTTCAAGCCGATAGCCATAGCCTTCGCCATGCAGCAAGCCGCCGTCGCGGTAGGATTGCTTGATAAACACCAGCGCGCCTTCGGCCTTCAAAAAAGCATCCAGCTTCATGTCATAGGCGCTGCGCTTGGTGCGTCTGTCGGCAGCATTGCTGTCGGTAATCGGCTGGTCGAACGTATCGAGCTTGCGAATTTCATCATCGGCCAGCCGCTGGAACGCCGGCTTGGCGGGTTCGGAACCTTCGCTCGGTCGCGATATCAGCACGATCTTGCCCGCCAGCAAGCCCTTCCAGCGCGCGAAATCGGCTTCCTTGGCGATCGGCGCGACAATGATATCGGCGGTCACCGGCCCGGCCGTGCCCGGCGTGAAGGCGATGGGGATGGCGCGCAGCGTCAGCACGCGCGGTACCGTCATGCGCACGTTGATCGCCTCGATCGACCAACCGCGCCCGAACAAGAACGGCTCGGCGTGGACATTGCTCAGCCCCCAATCGCGATAGCGGCCCTGCGTCCAGCGCTCGGCGGCGCGCATCGCCGGCGAATTGGGGATGCGCCCGCCGATGCGATCGGTAAGATATTGGGCGGTCAACATGATCTCGCTATGGTTCATGCCTGCATCGATGATCCGCGCGGGCAGATCGGGCGTCGTGGCGGCATCAGCGGGAAGCGCGGGCATGGCGAGAGAGACCAGCGCGGCGCCGGCAAAAAGCATACGCTTCACAACATACTCCCAAGCATTGAAATTCGTGCAATCTGAGTCAGACAATATTGTCATGCCGGGCAAACCAGCACCAACGGCGTCAGCGCACCGCGCCCGCCACCAGCCGGTGGAGTTTCGATTGCATATTGCCATTGGCAGCAACGATTTCCTGCCGCGCCACCATATTGTCGCCACCGCGATAATCGGTAACAAAACCCCCGGCTTCGCGCACCAGCAAGATACCGGCGGCGACATCCCAATATTGCAGGCCCGATTCCCAAAACCCGTCAAATCGCCCCGCCGCCACCCAGGCAAGATCGAGCGCTGCCGAACCAAAGCGCCGCACTCCGGCGACTTCGGGCATCACCGCCGACAGGATGTTCGAAAATTCGGTAAACTTGCCATGGCCCTGAAACGGAATACCCGTGGCGATGACACAATCGGGCAATTCGCGCCGCGCCGAAACGCGCAGCCGCCGGTCCGACAACCAGGCGCCGCGGCCCTTTTCGGCCCAAAAACTTTCGCCGGTCAGCGGCTGGTGAATCAATCCGGCGACAACCTCGCCCTGCACTTCGGCGGCGATGGAAATGGCAAAATGCGGCATGCCATGGAGGAAATTGGTGGTGCCATCCAACGGATCGACAATCCAGCGCGCCTGTTTTTCGGTGCCGATGATTTCGCCCGATTCTTCGAGCAACAGACCCCAATCGGGCCGGGCGTGCCGCAACACTTCGGCAATCGCCTGTTCGGCGGCCCGGTCGGCGTTGGTCACGAAATCGGCAGGGCCCTTGCGGCTGACCTGCAACGCATCGACTTCGTTGAAATCCCGCCGCAACCGCGGTGCCGCCTTGCGCGCGGCTTTTTCCATGACAGTGATGAGGGCAGAATGGGCAACCATGGCAAACTTTCTTCCCCTCTGCCGTTTCGGGAGAGGGAGTGCCCGCCGCCTTTTTTAGGCAGCGGCAGGGTGAGGGCGATGAAAGCGCAGTCCCTTAACGCCTAACCGCGTCGCTGCCAACCAGCGTGCGCCAAACGCATTCACCAGCGCAGCATGGCAGCCGAGGCAGATTCACAATGTCAAAGAGCAGCGCGGCCACTCAAATAACCAAATCGGTTCATATCGGCCGGCGATTTATCTGCGCCGCTATTTCGCCTTGGCGAGATACGGCATGACATCGACGTTGCGATACCCCGGCGTCAGGCTCGCGAAATGCCGCAGCCAAAAGCCATGGCCGCTGCCATAGACTACCAGCACCCGGTCTCCCGGCTTCGCCACATGCATCAATTTTCCAAAAATCTTGGCATTGCGCAAATACCAGCCGGCATTGAGATCGGCGCCGGTTTGTTGGTCCTTGTCGCCAACCGCCAGCATCCCGTAATAGCTGTCCATATCGCCATTGATGCTCGCCGGATCATTTATGCGTAGCAGCATCTGGCCAACGCTATGGGTTTTCTGGTCGGCCTCAAACTTTTTCAACCAGGCGATTACCGGCAAATTCAACCCCTCCAGCGCCGCCGTCTGGCCAAATTTCGCTGCCGTTTCCTGGACCTTGTCATAAGGGTAATAGTCGGGTTCACCGTCTTTGGGCTGTTCATCGATGCCGTTGACGGTCTTCAACCCCGCCACCCGCGCCGTGCGATACCCGATCTGCACGATCTCGTTGGCTTGCTTTGCCAGCATCGCATCGTCGAAGCGCGTAAATTCAGCGACGGCAAAATCCGGCGCTTCGCTCTGCATCTCGACCATCACATGGGTCGGCCGGAACGCCGCCAACGCCTTGGCAACCCGCGTCAGATCCTGCTGCCGCTGCGGCGTCAGCACCGAATCGACCATGATATTGTTGGTATCAAGTCCGGGATTGCCGAAGTGATAGGCCCCGAGCACCATCACCTGCACCGGGGCGGGCGGGCTTTGCGCTGCAACTGTTGTGGCGAACGACAGCGTCGCCAAAAAGCCGAGGAATATTTTCGACATAGCCAACCCTAACTGTTATATTAAAGTAATACAGTCAAGAAACAACGCGGGGTTGTCAAGCTGTTGATTTACCCCCCAGCACCGTTTCAAACGCCGCGACCCCTGCCCCTGGGCCGCCTTCATGGTCCCACACCGCGCGCACCACCGCGACGAAATCGGCACCAGCCGCGACCAGGGGCGCCGCATTTTTCGGAAAAATCCCGCCGATGGCGACGCAGGGCAATTGGCTGAGCGTTATCCACCAGCTCAGAATGTCGGGCGCCGGCCGATAATGGCTTGGTTTGGTCGTCGTGTCGTAAAATGCCCCGAACGCGACATAATCGGCCCCCTGCTCGCCGGCTTCCATCGCCAGGTGCCGGCTGTCATGGCAGGTCCGGCCAATCTGGGCTTCGCGGCCTAGCAGCGCGCGCGCTTCGGCAACACTGCCGTCGGACTGGCCAAGGTGAACGCCATCGGCGCCTGCCTGTTTGGCAAGATCGGCGCGGTCGTTGAGCAAAAACGCGACATCATGCGCCTGGGCGATCGGCAGCAGTGCCTCGCAGGCGCGCAGCACCTCGTCGTCGTTGATGTCCTTCAACCGCAACTGGAAAGCCGCCACCGGGCCACCGCCCAGCGCCGCCTTCAAACTCTCGGTGAAATCGGAAATGACAATCGCGGGCGGTGACACGACATAAAGCTGGCAGGCCGGGCGAAACTGTTTTTCAAAGCGCGCCCCGAATCCGGGGTCGAGCGCCAGCGGGTCGGCGTCGGGCAGCGGCAATGGGTCCAAAATAACAACTCCTCGGGCTGGTTCGCGGTCTACCCCTGTCGCAGCGCATCGACAAGCCATGCGCGCCTGCCTAACATTGCCACGTGTCCGTCAGCCTCCTCGATCATCTCAAGGCCGCCGTGCCGGCAGACTTTGTCACCACGGCCATGGCCGCCACCGGCGAAAGCGAAGCCCGCGTGACCCAGATGCTCGCAGGCGCGCTGCCGCTGCTTGCCGCCGCCTTGCCGAGCGCTGCGCTGGCGGGCCTTGCCGCGCTGACCGCCCAGGATCCGCCGGTTGATGATCTGCTCCCGCTATTGTTCGGCACCGATGTCGATCCATTGGCGCGCAGCCTGGCGGGATCAGCCCGCAGCACAAGCGCGGCCGCGCTCGCCCTGCTTGGCCTGATCGCACCCTGCCTGGCCAAGGCGGCTCGCTGCGCCGTGACCAATCAACCCCATGCCGAAGCGACGTTGCTGGCGGTGGCAACGGCTGGCCGCGGCGTGGCGCTGGCAGCGCTGCCACCGCAACTGACGATCGTCGTTACAAGTTTCCCCGGCCTTGCCCGGCGGATTACGCCGCCGCGCGCGGCAAAGCAGCCCAAGCCGGAAAATGGCAGCAGCAACTGGATGCTGGCACTTATCCGCCGAATCAACGGCAATCGCGCGCTGGACCCGTCAGCCGATCAAGCTTTGCCCAAATAAATCTCGACGATCTTGTCGAGCATCGCCAGCGCATCGGCGCGCGGGCGCTGGAAGGTGTTGCGCCCGATAATCGAGCCATTGCCGCCGCCGTCACGAATATCACGAGCATCCTGGAAAACCGCATCGGCGCCCTTGGCCGCGCCGCCCGAAAACACCACAATCCGCCGGCCAGCGAAGCACGCCTGTTTGACATGCGCAACGCGCTTGGCCTGGGTCGACCAATCGCCGCCTTCATAGGCTTTCTTGGCGTCTTTCTGTTCGATATGGTCGGTAGGCAGCTTGACCTTGATGATGTGCGCCCCGGCCAGCGCCGCCATGTGCGCGGCATAGGCGCCGACATCGAGCGCCAGTTCACCCGCCTTGGAAATTTCGCCACCGCGCGGGTAGGACCAGATCACCGTAGCGATGCCGACAGCCTTGGCCTGCGCCGACAATTCGCGGATTTCCTCCATCAGTTCAAAAATATCGTCCGATCCCGGGTAAATCGTAAAGCCGATCGCCGCGCAACCAAGCCGCAGGGCGTCATCAACGGTGCCGGTCACGGCCTGGTTGATGCTGGTCGACCAGCTATTGCTACTGTTGACCTTGAGGATGGTCGGAATCTGCCCGGCAAAGCTGTCGGCGCCCGCCTCGATCATGCCCAGTGGCGCGGCATAGGCCGACAGGCCGGCATCGATGGCGAGCTGGAAATGATAGTGCGGATCATAGGCTGCGGGGTTGGGCGAAAAGCTGCGCGCCGGGCCGTGTTCAAACCCCTGATCGACCGGCAGGATGACCAGCTTGCCAGTGCCACCAAGGCGGCCCTGCATCAGGATGCGCGCCAGGTTGGCCTTGGTGCCAGGATTGTCCGATTCGTAATTGGCAAGGATCGCTTTCACGGTCGGCGT
The DNA here is from genome assembly GCA_038328515.1 of Sphingomonadales bacterium. Classification (GTDB taxonomy): domain Bacteria; phylum Pseudomonadota; class Alphaproteobacteria; order Sphingomonadales; family Sphingomonadaceae; genus Sandarakinorhabdus. Next base: position 33,643 of record JBBQMB010000004.1, on the reverse strand, counting down.
CATGGTCATCCCTTTGTTCCTGATCCTGTAATGCGATAGCGGCAGCAAGCGCCAGACGTCAACGCGGCCGGTAATGCAGTTCGGCAACCTGCACGAACAATTCGAAAATGCTTTCGGCAATTTCGCTGGCCTCGGTCTCGGTCATCGTTGCCAGCGTGTTGGCGACCGCACCGGTTTTCACCTCGCCATTTTCGACAATGGCACCGGCGCGGGTAATCCGATTGGTGATCTCGTTATAGATGATGCGTTCTTCGGGCGGGAATTCTTCACCCTTGAGGTCGCGAAAGCCGCGAAACGCCTCCCCAACCCGATCGTGTATCGGATCGGCAGAGCGCGCCAGCTTCCACGCCGCCGGATAAAGCTTCTCCCAAAGGCGATCGGTATCAACCGGCATCACGTCCCCCGTTCCAGCGCGGCAACACCTGGCAACGCCTTGCCTTCCATCCATTCCAGAAACGCGCCGCCAGCAGTCGACACATAGCTGAACTGGTCAGCAACGCCGGCATGGTTGAGTGCCGCGACGGTATCGCCGCCACCCGCCACGCTGACCAACCCGCCACTTTGGGTAAGCGCGCCGGCGATGCGCGCCAGCGCCACCGTCGCTGCATCGAACGGCTGCGTTTCAAACGCACCCAGCGGCCCGTTCCACACCAGCGTGCGGCAGGTTTTCAACGCATCGGCGAGCGCTTCGACAGCGGCTTCGCCCAGATCGAGAATCATTTCATCATCGGCGACTTCATGGACGTTGCAGCTGCGGTGCGGCGCGTTAACGGCAAACTGCCGAGCGACGACGACTTCATAAGGCAGATGCACCGTGCAGCCCGCAGCTTGGGCGCGGGCCAGAATATCAAGCACTGTCGGCGCCAGATCATGCTCGCAAAGCGATTTGCCCACCGCGACCCCGCGCGCCGCCAGGAACGTATTGGCCATGCCGCCGCCGATCATCAAATGATCGACCTTGGTCACCAGATGGGTCAGCACATCGAGTTTCGACGACACTTTGGCGCCGCCGACTACCGCCGCCACCGGGTGTTCGGGATTGCCCAGCGCCTTTTCCAGCGCGACCAGCTCGGCCGCCATCGACCGCCCGGCAAAGGCCGGCAGCACATGCGCCAGCCCTTCGGTCGAGGCATGGGCGCGGTGCGATACCGAAAAAGCGTCGTTGATGTAGAAATCCCCAAGGCGAGCGAGCGCTGCGACAAAGCCAGGATCATTGGCTTCTTCGCCAGGATGAAAGCGGGCATTTTCCAATACCAATATCGACCCCGGCGCCATCGCGGCAACAGCGGCTTCGGCCAAAGGTCCGATGCACTCGGCAACGAAACTCACGGGGCGCCCCATGACCGCGCTCAGCGCCGGCGCAATCGCGGCAAGGCTGAGCGATTTGTCACCCGGCAACGGCCGGCCGAAATGCGACAGCACCAGCACCCGCGCACCACGATCAGCCATCGCTGCCAGTGTCGGCACCGCTGCCGACAGGCGGGTGGCGTCGGTTACCCGGCCGTCGGCGATCGGCACATTGAGATCGGCACGGACCAGCACGCGCTTGCCCGCGAGATCAGGCATGTCATCAATCGTCGCAAAGCCCATTTGTGCGCTCCCCGCCCGCAGCCGCTTTAGAGCAATTTGCCCATGGCGACAGCGGTATCGGCCATCCGGTTCGAAAAGCCCCATTCATTGTCGTACCACGACACGACGCGAACAAGGTTGCCGCCGATCACCGCGGTTTCCAGGCTGTCGACGGTCGAAGATGCCGGCGCATGATTGAGATCGATCGACACCAGCGGTTCATCGGTCCAATCGAGGATGCCCTGCAGTTCGCCCATGGCAGCGGCCTTGAGCGCGGCGTTGACTTCGTCCTTCGTCGTCGGCCGGGCGCTTTCAAAGGTCAGGTCGACAAGGCTGACATTCGGCGTGGGCACGCGCACTGCCGAGCCATCGAGCTTGCCCTTCAACTGCGGCAGCACTTCGCCGACGGCACGGGCAGCGCCGGTCGTCGTCGGGATCATCGACATGCCGGCCGCGCGGGCGCGGCGGGGGTCTTCATGGATCTGATCAAGAATCTTCTGATCGTTGGTATAGGCGTGGATCGTCGTCATCAGGCCTTTGACGATGCCGAATTCGCGGTCGAGCACCATCGCGACGGGCGCGAGGCAGTTGGTTGTGCACGAAGCGTTCGATACGATCTTGTGCTCACCCGTCAGCTTGTCATGGTTGACGCCATAGACAACCGTCAGATCGACCCCCTTGCCGGGCGCCGAAATCAGCACGCGCTTGGCGCCTGCGGTCAAATGCGCGCCAGCCTTGGCGGCATCGGTGAAAAAACCTGTGCATTCCAGCGCTATATCAACGCCCATTTCGCCGTGCGGCAGCTTGGCCGGATCGCGTTCGGCGGTGACTCGAATCCGCTGGCCATCAACGACAATATGGTCGCCATCGACGCTGATTTCGCCCTTGAAGGTGCCATGCACCGAATCGCGCTTCAACAAGCGGGCGTTGGCCGCGGCATCGGCGAGATCGTTGATCGCGACGACCATGATGTCCTGGCGTCCCGATTCCAGAATGGCGCGCAAGACATTGCGTCCGATCCGTCCGAACCCGTTAATGGCGACCTTTATGGCCATGGCTAGTCCCTTTCAGTTTCGATCATCGACGGCGCTACGCCGCGCGCTGATGCCTGTGCAACAATTTGCCGTGGCGGCAAAGTTTTTTAGCTGTTGAGCCTTGTCCTGACGCGATCGGCAACCTGCGGCGCGGTTAGCCCGAAACGCGCGTACACATCACCGATCGGTGCCGAAACGCCAAACGCATCGACGCCGATATTCAGCCCCTTGTTGCCGGTGTAGCGTTCCCAGCCCAGCGTCACGCCGGCTTCGACCGAGACCAGCAGCGCATCGTCGGGCAACAAGCCGGCGCGATAGGCCAAAGGCTGGGCATCGAACGCTGCCCAGCACGGCATCGATACAATATCGCAGCCGATGCCTTCGCTTTCCAGCGTCGCCGCCGCTGCAACCGCGATTTCAACTTCCGAGCCTGTCGCCAAAAATACCACCCGGCGCGGCGCTGCGGCGGCGACCAGGCGGTAACCACCTTTTGCGGTCAGGTTTTCGCCGGCTTCCAACCGCAGTTGCGGCAGGTTCTGGCGGCTCAGCGCCAGCACCGAAGGCCGGCTTGTGTCTGCCAGCGCCAGCGCCCAGCACTCAGCCGTCTCGACCGCATCGCAGGGCCGGTAAACCGCAAGGTTGGGAATGGCGCGCAGGCTGAGCAGATGTTCCACCGGCTGGTGGGTCGGGCCATCTTCGCCAACGCCGATCGAATCATGCGTCAGCACATAGATGACCCTGATCCGCTGAATCGCCGACATGCGGATGGCGTTGCGCATGTAATCGGAAAACACCAGAAACGTGCCACCATAGGGGATGGCGCCGCCGTGCAGCGCAATGCCGTTCATCGCCGCGGCCATGCCGAATTCGCGGATACCATAGTTGATGTAGCGACCGGCATAATCGCCCGCCCAAAGCACATCCTGATCCTTGGTCCGCGTCAGGTTCGAACCGGTCAGATCAGCCGAACCGCCAATGGTCAGCGGTGCGGCGGGATTGATCACCGCCAGCGCGATTTCCGACGCCTTGCGCGTTGCTATCTTTTGCGGCGTAGCGATCAGTCCGGCGATATGGGCATCAAGCGCCGCCCCGGCAGCGGTCGGCAGTTGACCCGACATGCGCGCGGTGAATTCCGCGGCCTTGTCCGATGCCGCCAACCGCGATTCCCAGGCGGCACGGATCGGCGCGGCACGTGCACCAGCGGCACGCCAGGCGGCCGCGATATCGGCCGGAATCTCGAAAGGTGCGGCAGTCCAACCCAGCGCCGCGCGGGCGCCGGCGTTTTCGGCAGCCCCCAGCGGCGACCCGTGCGCCTTGCTGCTGCCGGCCCGTGTCGGCGCGCCAAAACCGATCGTCGTGCGGCAGGCGATCAACGACGGACGCGGATCGGCAGCGGCCTCGGCAAGCGCCGCTGCAACCGCTGCATGATCATGGCCATCGCACGCAACAACGTGCCAGCCTGACGCCGCAAACCGCATCGCCATGTCATCAGACGTCGATAGCGACGTCGCGCCATCGATGGAAATTTGGTTGTCGTCCCACAAAACCTTGAGCCGTCCAAGCTTGAGATGCCCGGCAAGGCTGATGGCTTCCTGCGAAATGCCCTCCATCAGGCAACCATCGCCGGCAATTACCCAGGTGCGGTGATCGACAAGCGCATCGCCGTAAATCGCGTTGAGATGGCGTTCCGCCACTGCCATGCCGACCGCCGTGGCAAGGCCCTGCCCGAGGGGGCCGGTGGTTGTTTCAACGCCGGCCAGTTCAAAATTTTCGGGGTGACCGGCGCAAGGGCTGTCGATCTGGCGAAATTTTGCAATATCCGCCAGCGTCGGTCGTTCATATCCCGTAAGATGCAGGAGCGCGTAGATCAGCATCGAGCCATGTCCCGCCGACAACACGAACCGGTCGCGGTCGGCCCAATCAGGACGATTCGGATCGAATTTGAGAAATTGCGTGAAAAGTACCGTCGCGGCATCGGCCATGCCCATCGGCATTCCGGGGTGGCCGGAGTTGGCTGCATCAACGGCATCCATGGCCAGGGCGCGAATCGCATTCGCCATCGATCGAGGATCGGTCATGTTCACACGCCTGATATTAAAGGTAAAAAATCGAGCCCCGGCAACCGGCCGCGAATCATGCGGCTGTTTGGCCCGACACGGGTGAAAGCGTCAACCATGCCGTCGCTGGCTGCTACCGGACAGAGCGCAATTGACATTTCTGGTTAATAAAATAGACATAATTTGCATATCGTATAGATTGGGTTACAGCTATCCACCAACGTGCTGATGTAAAAGGATCGGTCATCTCGGATTACGCTGCCATTGTCGATCGTATCGAAGGCGTCCTTGAAAGGATTGAGGCTGCTTTCGAGCGAAATGCCGCCGAAAACGCCCGCCTCAAGCAGGTCGAAGCGGCTGCCGTGGCGGCGTTGGCCGATCTCGATGCGTTGATCGGGGATGATCCGAGCGGCGCCGATGCCACTCCGGTTGAAAAGGCAGGCTGATGGGCGCCGTCAATGTCGAGATCGGTGGCCGTAGTTATGCACTTTCGTGTCGTGATGGCGATGAAGCCCATCTGGTCGAACTCGCCGGCGGGATCGCTGAAAAGGCGCAAAATCTGACCTTGTCGCTCGGTACCATGACCGAGGCGCGGCTGCTGCTCATGGTGGCCCTGATGGTCGCCGACGAATTATACGAAGTCCGCAATGGCAAATTGCCGTCATGGGCGCCGCCCCGGCCACGCGAACCCGACACCGAAGTCGCTGAAAAACTGGCTTCTCTGCTCGATCGCGCCGAAGCGCTCGCAGCGCAACTTGGCGGTTGACGCCACTGCTTGAGCTTGGCCGCTGGCGCGCCTATATAGGGGTTGGCGGGTACTGTCCGGCACGAGCACCGAGCATCCCTGAGGCGATTCACTTTCCTAGGGGGCTGGCCCTGGGCGGATCCTGGTCCGTCCTATCTGGCTCCCACCTGACGTAAACGGCGTCAGAGGATCTCTCCTGCACCGACCCATGGTGGTCCCGCCAACCTTGCGCACACGACCGGAAAACTCACCGCCGATGACTGCAGCGCTCGATAATCTCAAGCCGGCGCTGCGCCAACGCCTGCGGGCCGAGCGGGTCGGTTTTGTGGAGTCGCTCGATGTGGCGGCACGAGATGCGCTTGAACGCGCGTTGGCCAGCGTTGTCCAATCGGTCACCAGTGGCGTCAAGCGGCCGGCCAGCTATGCCGCACAGGGCAGCGAGATCAACCCTCTCTTCATTGAAGATGCGTTGTTTCCGTTATCTTTTCCAAGGGTTTCGGATGGGTTTCTTAGCTTTCACCTCAGTGATCGGGCGGCGCTGTGCCCCGGTTTTGGCAATATTCCCGAACCCGATGCGCGCGCGCCGCAAATAATTCCTGACCTTGTGCTGGTCCCGCTTGTCGGCGCGACTTTGTCAGGACAACGGCTTGGCCAAGGTGGCGGCTATTATGATCGCACGCTGGCACGGCTGCGCGCCACTGGCAGCGTGATTGTCGTCGGGTTGGCCTATGAAGTGCAGATCGTCGCGGACCTGCCCGCCGACCCCTGGGACGAACCGCTCGATTGGGTCGCGACACCGAAGCGTCTGGTCGAATGCGCACGCTATCGCTAACAGGGCCGGCATGGAACCAAGTTGGCGCAAACCGGCGGGCGTGATCGGCCTGCTTTTCTATCTGGCGATCTATGCCGGCGCAGTCGCGTCATTCGGCGCGCATCTGGCCCGCCTGCCGTTGCTGCTGATGGTTGTCGCGTACATGGCGCTGGGCGTTGCATGGGTGCTGCCGCTGAGGCCGCTGTTCATCTGGATGAATACCGGGCGCTGGACGGCGCCCAAGGGAAAGACCGAAAAGTGACAAAGTCCGCTCCGGCGTGTGAAACAATGGCCGATGTCAGGCTGGGCGTGGATGCGCTTGATCGTGAGCTAGTGGCGCTGCTCGCCCGGCGTTTTGCCTATATGGACGCGGCGGCACGCATCAAGCCCACCCGCGGCGCCGTGCGCGATGCTGCTCGCAAGGCGGAAGTGATTGCCAATGCAGCGCGGGCAGCAGCGGCTGCTGGCCTTCCAGAAGGCCTGGCAGAGGCCCTGTGGGAAACATTGGTCGAAGCGTCGATCACGCACGAATTTGGCGTCTGGGACCGATTGCGCCAGCAAGCCTGAATGTTTTGAGCCGGCGGCCACCCATCAAGAAAGGGTGGCGCGAGTGACGGGGCTCGAACCCGCGACCTCCGGCGTGACAGGCCGGCGCTCTAACCAACTGAGCTACACCCGCATGTTGTGCGGAAGCGGCGGGATAGGCACCGCCCTTGCTGCTGTCAAGCACAAGCGCATGCGAAATCGCAAACGCGCGCGCTTTGCCTGTGGATGAACGGCCCGGTGGCACTGGCATTTCGCGCGCCGGCGGCTTAGGCGAGGCTGCATGACTGATGCTTCGCTCACCGATCCCGCTGCCAGCATATCGCGCCTGCTCGCGCTGCTTGATGTCGAACGGATCGAAGATGATCTTTATCGCGGCCAATCGACCAACGCCGGCTGGATGCGGGTTTATGGTGGGCAGGTCGTCGCCCAGGCGCTGATGGCGGCCTCGCGCACCGTTGCCGAGGGGCGGCTGTGCCATTCGTTGCACAGCTATTTCATCCGCCCGGGCGATCCGGCGCATCCCATCGTTTATCGCGTCGAGCGTGATCGCGATGGCGGCAGCTTCACCACCCGACGCGTCATCGCCATTCAAAAGGGCCGGCCGATCTTCAACATGGCAGCGTCGTTTCAGGCCGAAGAACCGGGGCTGAGCCACGCTAACGCCATGCCGGCCAGCGTTGCGCCCGAATCACTGCAAAGCGAAGCCGAATGGGCCGAACTCCATGCGGCAGAGGCCCCCGAGCCGTATCGCAGCCTGATGATGAACCGCGATCGGCCGCTCGACTATCGCCCGGTCACCAAGGTCCACCCCTTCCAGCCGGTGGCGCACCCACCGAACGCCCAGCATTGGGTGCGCGCCGTCGCGCCCTTCGATGTACCGGCGCCAGTGGCGCGGGCGCTGTTCGCCTATGCCAGCGACATGACCCTGCTCGATACCTGCCTGCTGCCACATGCCATCGCCTGGTCCGACCCGAGCATGCAGGTTGCCAGCCTCGATCATGCGATCTGGTTCAACGCCACCCCCGATCTCAATGATTGGCATTTGTTCGATCAGGATTCGCCCGTCGCCGGCGGCGGCCGCGGCCTCAACCGCGCGCTGGTCTATAATCAGGGCGGCAGTCTTGTCGCCAGCGTCGTCCAGGAAGGCCTGATCCGCCGCCAGCCGGCTTGAGCCTTTGAAGAAACGCCGCTTCAACCCCTTTGCGGCGCTGGGGCCGGGCCTGGTCACCGGGGCTGCCGATGATGATCCGTCGGGCATCGCCACCTATTCGCAGGCCGGCGCCCAGTTCGGCTTTCAAATGCTGTGGACGGTGCTGCTGACCTATCCGTTCCTCGCGGTTTTCCAGCTTATCTGCGCCGAAACTGCCCGGGTGTCCGGGCTGGGGCTGGCCGCCAACATCAAAACCAGCTTTTCGCCCGCTGTGCTGCGCGGCGTCGTCATCCTGCTGCTGATCGCCAATACCATCAATATCGCCGCCGACCTTGCCGCCATGGGCGCAGCTGCTGAACTGGCGATGGGGGTCAACCACCATGCCATGACCATCGGCTTTGCGTTGCTGTCGCTGGGGTTGCAGGTGCTGGTGCCCTATCACCGCTATGTCCGGCTGCTGAAATGGCTTACGCTGGCGCTGTTTGCCTATGTGGCGGTGGTATTCATAGTCGGGGTTTCGCCCACAGCGGTTGCTACAGCGGTGCTCCATCCGACGCTGCGGTTCGATACCGGCACCGCGACGATGGTCGTTGCGATCCTTGGCACCACGATCAGCCCCTATCTGTTCTTCTGGCAATCATCGCAGGAGATCGAGGAGATGGGGCTGCACCATCGCCGGCCGCTGCGCGATTCAAAGCGTTCCGCCACCGCCGAGTTGCGGCGGATGCAGATCGACAGCTGGGGCGGCATGGCGATCACCCATATCATCAGCCTGTCGATCATGCTCGCCACCGCTGCCACGCTCAATGCCCATGGTATCACCCATATCGACACTGCCGCCGATGCTGCCGAGGCGCTGCGGCCGGTGGCGGGCGATTTCGCTTTTGCACTGTTTGCGCTGGGCATCATCGGCACTGGTTTGCTCGCCGTACCGGTGCTGGCGGGGTCGGCGGCTTATGCGCTGTCGGAAACCATGGGCTGGCGCGCCGGGCTCGAGCTCAAGCCCGCCGAAGCGCGGGGCTTTTACGGCCTGATCGCGGCTGCGATCATTGCAGCGATGCTCATGAACTTTTCCGCCATAGATCCGGTAGCGGCGCTGTTCTGGTGCGCTGTCATCAACGGTCTGGTGGCGGTGCCGCTGATGGTCGTCATCATGCTGCTGGCCGGCAAGCACAGCGTCATGGGCCGCTTCACCCTCAGTCGCTGGCATTCGCGCTTTGGTTGGGCGGCGACGGCGCTGATGGCGGTGGCAGCGGCAGTGATGCTGGCGACCCTGTAAACCCGGCGTCGTGCGGCACCGCCAGCCGCAGCGCCGCGCCCAGCCCCGTCACCCCTGCCCCGGACACCCCGATCAGCACATCGGGCGCTGTATCGGCAAAGGTGCCGTGCAGGTGATCCCACAGGCTCAGCCCGGCGGAAAAATTCGAATCGAGTGCGGCAGCATCGGCGCGGTGGTGGATGTCGTGCATCCCCGGCGTCGTCAGCAGCCGCGCCAGCAGCGCATCGAACGGCAGGTCGAGATCGGCATGATGGAACAGCACCGAGGCAAAAAACATGCCTTCCCATAGCGTCAGCGCCCGCGGGCTGGCGCCGAGCAGCCGCACCTGCGCCAGCCGCAGCGCCACTGACACGCCCATGTCGATGGCATGGAAGCGCAAGGCGGTCGAAGCATCCATGTCACGATCGCTGTGGTGGACAAGGTGAAGCCGCCACAACCAGCCGATGCGATGGGTGGCGACATGCCAGTGATAGTTGCTCCAATCGAGCAACAGCATGGCGGCGAGGTCGCGTGACCATGGCGGCCCTGGTAGCTGCTGCGCCAGCCCCTGCTGCCGTGCTTCCACCCGCGCTGCGAGCGGCAGGGCCAGCGGGCGTTGCACCGCCGCGACGACGGCAAGGCTCGTGGCCCCAAGCGCAAGATTGGTCAGTGTACGCGCCGGTTCCGGCTGGGTGCGCCGGCGCCTGGGCCACAGCCGCTCGGCGAGCAGCAAGCCGGCAATGCTCGCCGCCGCCAGCCAAACTCCACCGTTACGCCGCGCTTGTTTCGTCATCATTCAAGCCTAATCTGTCTGGCATCGGCTCCAAAGGAAATTCACGCCATGACCGTCCTCACCCGCCCCGAAGGCACGCTCCCTGAAGACCTGCATATCAACCGGCGCAGCCTCGCGGCGCTTATCGCGGCGGGCTATGCGGCGGCCGCCGTCAGCGCCGATGCCGAACCCATTACCACCAGCGCCGACGGACTCGCCATCGAGATGGTCACCATGGCGGGCGGCTTGCCGGGCTATGTCGCGCGCCCGGCCGCCAAGGGGAAATACCCGACCGTCATTGTCGTCAACGAAGTCTTTGGTGTCCATGAATGGATCAAGGATGTCTGCCGGCGCTTTGCCCGCGCCGGTTATGTCGCCATCGCGCCGGCGTTCTTTTATCGTAATGACCCCGGCAACACGCTGGCGACGAGCCAGGATTTTGCCGTCATCCTCAAAATCGTCGGCGAAGCCAAGAATGATCAGGTGATGGGCGATGTCGCGACCACCCTCGCCTGGGCCGAAAAACAGAGCTTTGTGAACAAGAAACGCCTCGCCATCACCGGCTTTTGCTGGGGCGGCAGCGTCGTGTGGATGGCGGCGGCGAAGTTCCCGCAGCTAAAGGCCGGCGCTGCCTGGTACGGCCGCATCAAGGGCGCCCCCGGCGGCACCGAAGTCCGGCAATACCCCATCGATATCGCCGCGACATTGAAGGCCCCGGTGCTCGGCCTCTATGGCGCGCTCGACAAGGGCATCAAGGTTGCCGATGTCGAAGCGATGCAGGCGGCGCTGATCGCCGGCTCGGCAAATCCGGCCACCGCCAAAAGCCAGATCAAGCTGTACGCCAACAGCGATCATGGCTTTCTGGCGGACTATCGCCCGAGCTATAATCCGGTCGATGGCCCCGATGCCTGGGCGCGGTTGCTGGCGCATTTCAAGGCCAATGGGGTGTAGCGCCGGCTATTGGCAGGGTTCGCAACAGGAAAAAGGATCATTTTGATGGCGGTAAAGGCCGAGATGATACCGGTGGCGGTTACCGATGATCTCCAGCTTGCAGACTTGCGCGCCGCACTTGTCGCAGGTTGGCGCGACTTTGCCGCCTATCCGGCTTTTGGTCTGTTCTTTGCCAGCTTCTATGTCGCTGCCGGCTTGCTCATTTATTTCCTGCTGTTTGCTCGCGGTGAGTTTACATGGTTGATTGCCGCCGTGGCCGGATTCCCCCTGCTCGCACCCTTTGTCGCGGCTGGCCTGTATGAAGTCAGCCGACGCCGCGAAGCCGGCTTGCCGATGCGCTGGCGCTCGATCCTGGGCGCGCTGCGCGGCCATGGCGATGAACAGATCCTCAGCATGGGTGTCATCGTTTTTGTTGCCTTCGCCTTCTGGTTGATGGTCGCGCATGGCATTTATGCCATCTTCCTCGCCGGAGCCGACCCCGGCAGCGGTGGCTTCGCGCTGTTTTCAACTGGTACCGGGCTGATGATGTTGCTCGTCGGCGGTGGCGTCGGCGCGCTGATGGCGCTGGGCTTTTATGCCATCACGGTCATCAGCCTGCCGCTGCTGATCGATCGCGAAGTCGATTTCATCAGCGCCATCATCGTCAGCCTTGCAGCAGTGCGCGCCAATGGCTTTGTGTTGTTGGTTTGGGCGACCATTATCGCGGCGTCACTGTTCATTGCCATGCTGCCGGCGTTTCTTGGGTTGCTGGTGGTGCTGCCCGTACTGGGCCATGCCACCTGGCACCTTTATCGCCGTTGCACCCGATGACCTACCGACCCGCTGCGATGGCCGTCCCCGCTGCCCAGCCGCTCGCCCAGGCCCATTGGAAGTTATAGCCGCCGAGCCAGCCCGTGACATCGACCGCTTCGCCGATGGCATAGAGGCCGGGCACGGCCTTGGCCGCCATGGTTTGTGATGACAGATCGGCAGTCGAGATGCCGCCGACGGTGACTTCGGCCTTGGCAAAGCCTTCGCTGCCGTTGGGCATGAACTGCCAATCGGCGAGCAGCCGCTCGATATCGCCCAGCCGCGCGTCCGACAGGCTGTTGAGGTCGCCATAAAGCCCGATGCGCTGCCACAGCATGTCGGCGAGCCGGTCGGGCAGCATCGATGCCAGCTGGTTGCGCAGGAAGCTGCGTGGGCGCTCGCGCTTGGCGGCGACCAACCAGCCGGGCTTGGCATCGGGCAGGAAGTTGATCGCGACGGGTTGCCCGTGGCGCCAATAGCTCGAAACTTGCAGGATCGCCGGGCCCGACAGGCCGCGATGGGTGAACAGTGCGGCCTCGCGGAACGCTGTCTTGCCGCAGCGCGCTATGACGTCAGCGGCGACGCCGGATATCTCGCGGAACAGGGTTTCATCGCCGCCCAGCGTCAGCGGCACCAGCGCCGGACGCGGTTCGACCACCGACAGGCCGAAGCGCCGCGCCAGCCCATAGGCATAGTCGGTAGCGCCCATCTTGGGGATTGAAGGCCCGCCGGTAGCGATGACCAGCGCCGGCGCGTGCGCCACGCGGTCGCCATAGGCAACCGTGTAGCGACCATCGGCATGGGCAATCTCGCCGGGCGCGCGGCCAAGGCTGATCGTCACCCCTGCGGCGTCGCATTCATCACGCAAAAGCGACACGATCTGGCGCGCCGAGCCGTCGCAAAACAACTGCCCAAGCGTTTTTTCGTGATAGGCGATGCCGTGTTTTTCAACGAGCGCGATGAAATCGGCGGGGGTGTAGCGCCGCAAGGCTGACTTGGCGAAGTGCGGATTGGCCGACAAATAGCGCTCGGGGACCGCGCCGATATTGGTGAAATTGCAGCGCCCACCGCCTGAAATGACGATCTTCTTGCCCAATTCATCGGCATGATCGATGACCAGCACCCGCGCACCGCCCTGCCCGGCGATTGCCGCACACATCAACCCGGCGCCGCCGCCACCCAATATTATCGCGTCATATTCGTGTATCATCGCCCCCCGCTAGCCTGTCATCATCCAATCGAACAGCCCGGAGTCGGTAATGACCATTGACTGGAACCATCAAGCCATCGCCATCCTGCCCGATCTGGTGGCGCTGCGCCGGGCCATTCATGCCGAGCCGGAGCTCGGCCTGCACAACCCGCGCACCGCCGACAAGATACGCGCCGCGCTGGCCGGGCTCCCGCTGGAGATCAGCGAAGGCCCTTCGACCACTGGCCTTGTGGCCACATTGCGCGGGTCGGCGAATGGCCGCACGGTGCTGCTGCGCGGTGATACCGATGCGCTGCCGCTGACCGAGGATACCGGGCTGGAGTTCAGTTCGGCGACGCCGGGCGCCATGCATGCCTGCGGCCATGACAGCCATGTCGCGATGCTGGTCGGGGCGGCAAAATTGCTCTGCGCCAATCGCGACGCGCTGCCGGGCACAGTGCAATTCATGTTCCAGCCCGGCGAGGAAGGCCATCACGGCGCGCGCTACATGCTCGACGATGGCCTGATCGCGCCGCTGCCCGATGCGGCGTTCGCGCTCCACATCATGCCGAATGCGCCGCACGGGGTGTTTGGCGGGCGTGCCGGGCCGCTGCTGGCGGCAACTGATCGCCTGCATGTGACGGTCACCGGGCGCGGCGGCCATGCCTCGATGCCGCATGATGCGCTCGATCCGGTGCCGATTGCGTGTGAAATCGTGCTGGCGATCCAGAGTTTCGTGACGCGCCAGGTGTCGGTGTTCGACCCCGCGGTGGTCACCATCGGCCAGATTGTGGCGGGCACGACCGATAATATCATCCCCGAGACCGCGAAGATGCTGGGTACGATCCGGACGTTGTCACCGCGCACCCGTGCCAAGGTGGCGGCGGGGTTGCAGCAACTCATCACCGGCATTGCCGCTGCGCATGGCGCCAGTGCCGATGTGGTGATCGAACAGGGCTTTCCGGTGACGCTGTGCGATGCCGATGCGGTGCGATTCGGGCAGGCGACGATCGAGTCGCTTTATGGCCAGGAGGGCTGGCGCACGATGGCGAGCCCGGTGATGGGCGGCGAAGACTTCGCCTATGTGCTCGAAAAAGTGCCGGGCGCGATGTTTTTCCTCGGCGCCTCGGAGGCTGGCAGCGACTGGACGCAGTGCTGCGGGCTGCATTCCAACCGCATGACGCTCGATGAAGCAGTGATGGCGCGCGGCGCAGCGGTACACGCGGCTCTGGCGGAGCGCTTTCTGGCGGCGGGATTTGCGGGCTGAGCGTGCTTCCCGAGCTCGCTGAGCCTGTCGAAGCGCCTCGGGTGATGCGCTTCGACAGGCCCAGCGTGAGCGGTCCTTTGGGGTTTGGTCCGCAATAGGGACCGCGCCTAAACCGTCAGCGACATGCCGCGATAGATGCGCGAGCGATAGCGGCTGTCCTCGGCATCGGGCAGCGGCGCACCGGCGAGCAGCACGGCGCGGGCGAAGCGCTTGACCTCCTCGTCATGTTCAGCGGCGTTGCGGGGCTCTTCCGAGCGCACACGGCGGGTCAGGTTGATCTGGTTGACCGGCACATCATGCACCAATCGTTCGTTCTCAACGGCGATTGTTGCCGTGAAAGCGTGCAGCGTCGTCTTGGCAAAATTGGCCAGCGCGAACGACGGGCCGCCCCCGCCGGCGCTCTGGCCCATCGGCACATCGGGCGATACCAGCACGATCTGGCAGCCATCATAGAGCGAGGCCTTGCGGGCAACGCGGAAGTGATGGGTCAGATTTGTCTCGACAACATCGGCAAAGCCGGCGGCATCGAGCGGCGCATCGCCATCGAATAGCGCATCGGGCAGCGGTTTGAAGGGTGTCGAGACCACGGTGGTGGGGTAACCGAACTGCGCCAGCGCCGAATCAAGGCCGTCTTCGAGCGCCTGATCGATGGCGGTGCCGACCACGATTGTCTCGATACGGCCTTCGGCGGCGCTGCCAATGCCGGTCACGATGGCGTCCGCAGCCGCTTGCGTTCGGGTCAGCAGCACGATGCGGGCGACATTGGCAGCCAGAAAGCCTTGCGCGCTGGCGACCAGATGGTCGGTGAGATGCTCACCGACCATCCACACGGTGCGCCCGGCCATCTGGTCGAGGCGTTCCTGCTTGGGGCTGCCGAACAGTTCGCGTTCGGTTGTCGAGCGTTCGACATTGAGGCCGCCCGACGGCATGAAGGTTTCCCCCGACACCGCGCGATCGGCGAGGAAGAACACCGTTGCTTGCGCCACATCGGTTTCGGTCGGCATCTTGCCGAGATGCAGTTGCGACAGCACGCCCGAGCGCACCTTGGCGGCTTCGCGGGCGATCTGGGCAGCGGGCAACCATGGCACATCATCGGGCGGCACGCGCAGCAGCCAATCGGTATCGGGCTTCGCCGCCCAATCGGTGCCAATGAAATAGCCGCCCAGCCGCAGCCGCCGGACCAGCTTGGTCGCCAACATCGGGGTGAGCAGGAAACGATCCCAGCAGCAGCTTTCATCGCCCTCGCGCGCCACGCTGAGCGCCAGTTCGCGCAGTTCGGTGGGCACGGCCCGATCATGGCTCAATTGCACCGTATCGTTGCGCGCCAGCCGCGACAGGATGCCTTCGACCTTTTCACCGCGGCGGATCGCCTTGATCGTGGCCGCATGCACCGAATTCAGCCGCTTGTTTTCCAAAATCAGCCGGCCGCGCCGTTCAAACAGCCCGGGCTTGCCGCCAAGGCCAGCGAGCCTGTCGCCATCAACGGGGCCGGGCGCGATGGCGTTGATCTGGATTTCAGGGCCGAGATGCCGGGCCATCGATTCGACCATGGCGCGCTGACCCGATTTCGAAACCGCATAATCGGTGCGGTTCGGATAGCTGACGGCGAGGAATTTTTCGCCGCCGAAATAGCTCGAAACATTGAGGATATAGCCCGAACCCTGCTTCTTCATCATCGGCACGACCATGTGCATCAGCGCATAGTTGGAAATCAGGTTAGCGGCCTGGGTGTTGCGCCACGCCTTGATATCCATGTCGACCGCCATTTCCTCGGCGCCCGACACTCCGGCGTTGTTGATGAGGTAATCGATGCGGCCAAAGGCAGCGATGGTGGCATCGACGGCTTTCTTCAGGCTGGCGACATCAGCGACATCGATATCGGCGAGGGTGCGTACCCGGCGCTCGACACCCGAAAAGCCGATGTCTTCGAGTTCTCCGACAATCCGTTCCCGCGCCGCCGCCAATTCGCTCTCACGCCGCGCCACGATCATCACCTTGGCGCCGGCCAGCGCCAGCAGCCGCGCCACCTGCCCGCCGATGCCCGCCGAGCCGCCGGTGATCAGCGCGACCTTGCCGAGATGCAGCCCGGTGATGTTTTCCGACGTGCCGACCATCGCCTTGCGCGCGCCGGTGGCTTCGCCGATGCTTTCGGGCAGATAGAGGTTCACCGGCTTGATGCGGCGTTCCTTGAGGACGATCCGCGCCGCCTGGCCGGCAGCAAAGGACAGGCTTTCGGCCTCGGCGTTGGTGTAGCGGATGATCTGGTTGCCCCATTCGGGCTTGTCGCGCCGGCCGTGCGCCGCATCGACGGCGCTTTCATCGCGCCAGATGCGGATGAGTTCCTCAAGCGCGGCGCGCAGCACATTGGCGTAATAATTGCCGGCGCCATCATCGCCGTTCGACATGAAGACAAAGCGCGGATCATGCAGCAAGCCATCATGGCCGCGCCAATAGCGGCTGAGGGTGCGCGCCACGGCAATATTGCCTTCAAGCTCGTCATCGACAAAGCGTTCGACCTGCGCATCGGTGGCCTCGCCGAGCAACCCGGCGAAATAGCCTGCGGGGCGCGTCGGCAACATGATGGCGCCGTTGATCGGCAGTTGGTCACGGGTAAAATCGGCGAGCACCGCATCCATCACGACATGGTCATGGCGCGGGAAATGCGCGACCTTGATGCGCGCGGCGCCATTCAACTGGCTTGCAGCATCTTCGGCGGCCGATCGGGCATGGAAGCCAAGCAGCACTTGCGCACCGCAATCGGCCTGGACGCGGGCCAGCGCGATGGCATCGTCAACCTGCGATCCGGCCGACACCAGCACGCCAAGCCCGCCGCCATCGATCGAGCGCATCGTTGGTCGCGATAAATAGGTCGAGCGCGATTCCTCGCGGACCGCCATGCCATGGGTGACTTCAAAATCATGGCCGGCAAAGGCGGCCGATTCGTCCGAGCCGAGGAACACACAGGTGTTGGCAATATCGGCCGGGGTGGGGAAGGTTTTCGCCTTGGGCGCACCTTCGACGCTGCGTTCCAGCGCCATCAGGTTGAAAAAATGATTGGCGGTGGCGCCGGGTTCATCCCCGCGCAGGCCATCCATGGCGGCAAAGACGGTGCGGATGCGTTCGCTGGCAATCGGCCCCGGGAACAACAGGTTGACGCGGATGCCGCGCGGCCCAAGCTCGGTCGCCATTTCGCGCGACATGGCGTTCATCGCGGCCTTGGGCACGGTGTAAGCGGCGCGGGCGTAATATTCGGTGCGCGAAAAGATTGTCGAGACGTTGATGATCGAGCTGCCCTCCCCCATCGAGGCCGCGGCAGCGCGCACCATGTTCCAGGCGACGACCATGATGTTGCGCGCCGCATCGCCCACGGTTTCGCTGTCGGTGCTGCCGGCGGCTTGCAACGCGGTGAGATCGGCGTGGCTGAGCGGCAGGTTTTCGAGCGGCTGCTTGGGGCCGGCCGAGCCGGCATTGTTGACCAGTATGTCGATATGGCCGTGCTGCGCCACGACTTCGGCGATGCCGGCGCGCACGCTATCGGCATCGGCGCCATCGATGACCACCGTCGTGGCACGGTCGGCGCTGACCCCGATAGCGGCCACGGCGGCATCGCGGGCCGCATCGGTGCGGCTGCGATCACGCCCCGAAAACACCACGGTGGCGCCTTCGCCAAGGTAGCGCCGGGCGATGGCCTGGCCGAGATTGCCGGCGGCGCCGGTGATCAGCGCAACCTTGCCGGCCAGCCGGCCCTGCGGCGCGGCGATTTCATTGGTGGGGGCGGGAGTCTTGGCCATGCTCGTGTCTTTCACTTGGCGCTATCGGTGGCAGCAGCGGCTGCCCAGGCTTCAAAAAGTTCGTCACGCGAGCGCAGGCCGGTCGCCGGCAGCGCATGGTTGACGATGTACGTCGCGCCCGAATGGCGGTTATCCCACATCGATTGATGCGCTTCGGGCAGGCCGTCCCACGGCACCACGGTCGGTTCGGTGACATCGAGCAGCCCGGCGGCGACCATGTCGTTCATCCGCGTCACTTCATAAGCGTTGCACAGATGCGTGCCGAGAATCTCGGCGGTCGGCATGATGATGCGGCGCTGGCGTGTCCAGACCTGCGGCGCGTAGAAGTTGTAGCGCTGCCCGGCCATGTCTTCGGCATAAACGATGCGCCCGGTGAACGGCTTGACGAGCGCCGAAGTGACCCCAAGCGTATCCTGACCGGCGCGTTCGAGGACGATATCGGGCGCGCCGCGCGGGTTGTCAGGGGATTTGAGCAGCTTGCCGACGGCGCTGCCGAAGGGTTTCAGCGTCTTGTCCTGGAACTCGCGGACGGCCTCGCGAAAGGCTTCGATGTCGGTGCGTGCCACCGGCAAGCGCGGCATCGTGTCGGGCCAATCGAAGTTTGCGCCTTCGCGGCGCTTGATGCCTTCAAGGCTGACCACCCCGGCCACGGCGTCTTCAAAGCCCAAGGACAGGATGAATTCGCGCTGGCCGTCGGTGTTGGTGACGACAACGGTGCGGGCGCCTATGCCACGCGCCGCCTCGATCATCTCCAGCCCGGTTTCATCGGCGAGCGCCGTCGAATTGGGGCCGTAGAAAATGAGGATCGCCTCGCCACCGCGCGCGCCGGCCTTTTGCAGCATGGCTTCGGCGGTCGAGGCACCGGGCTTGCCCATGAAGCTGAGGTGATAACCCGACGATGCGCCGTAGAACGCCATTTTGCCGCCTTCGGCGAGCAGCTGGAAACTGCGCGGGAACGAGGTTTCGCCGGCATGGCTGACGGCATAATCGGCAAGCTTGCCATTGTTGAGCCGCTTGTATTCAGCCACCAGCGGCGCGCCGGCGGCTTCCCAAGCCTGTGCTGCCGCGGCGCCATCGGGCACCGATGTGTAGAGCGCGGCAAAGCGCGGGTCGGTACGGTCGATGGCGCCGACCGCGCCCTTGGTGGCGACGAATTCGGCGCGCGCCGGGCTGGAGACCAGCCCGGTGACGTTGAGCCCGCTGGCCTTTGACGATTTCAGCGCGTCGAGCCCGGTGCCGGTCGCCGAACCTTCGATGAAGATGGTCTTGCCGCCGACGATTTCGAGCGTGGTGAACAGGCAGCGTACGATGGTGCCGAGGTTGAGAATGTACGATCCCGCCTGTTCGAGCGTCAGGTCGCCCGGCACATTATGAAGCTGCGGCGCCTGCACGGTGAGGAACTGGGCGTGGCTGCCGGTCTTGGTTTCATAGCCCTGGATGCTGAAATCGGCGAACATGGGGTCGCGGCCAGCCGCGGGGCTGAGCAGATCGGACGTGCCCGAATAGACCGCGACCATGTCACCGACCTTAAGCCGGCCTTCGCTGCGGGCTTCGCTGCCGAGCGCTGCAATGAGCGCCAGGCCACCCGAACCGGTCGTCTGGAAATCTTCCTCATGGCCATCGAACGGCGAGACCGGAATGCCGGTCAGCGCCCAGATATCGTTGAAGTTGACTTCACTGGTCAGCAGATAGACGAGCGCTTCGTTGGGCTCGGGCTGCGGCACCGGCACGATCAATTCGCGTTCGTGCGTTGCGGGCTGGCCAAACCTTGGTGCCCCGGTGTCGGCACTGCGCGCGATGCCAAAGGCATATTGATGCCCCGGAATCGCGGTGATGCCGGGGAAGAACGCGGCGCCGACCGGCAACAGGTCACCGGCGGCTTCAAGGCGTTCGGCGCGGGCGTCATGCTCGCTGTCGATGAACACGCCGTTGCGGCGCACCGGCAACGGCGGGCTTTTCTTGTCGAGAAACTCGCGGATGCCGGTCTTGCCGCCATCGGGGTCGACGACCGCTTCGGCAAAGAGCTGCGCTTCGCGTTCCAGCCCGGCAGCCATGCCATCGGTCCAGCCGGTGCGGATGGCAGCGATGGCGCGTTGGCCCGCTGGCCCGCGGCCGGCCCATTCAAGCTGGCGCAGGATACGCTGGACGAAATCATCAGCGAGCGCGTCGTCAAGATCGACATGCGCCGGCTGTTGCCACGAATTTTTGGCAGCCTTGCGCCGTTCCTTCCAGGTGCGGCCGAGCACGCTGTTATCGCCGTGGCGCACATACTCGCGCACCGTCGCATGGGCGAGGCTGAGCGCATCATCGGCGCCGGTTGCCAAGGTCTCGACGAGGCCGATGTTGAGCGCGGTCTCACCATCGATCGAACGCCCGCCCAGAATCAGTTCAAGCGCATCGAGCAGCCCTTCGGGGCCACGTTTTTCAGCGAGCAAGCGCGGTAGCCGCTGGGTGCCGCCATAACCGGGCAGCAGCCGCAGGCGGATTTCGGGCTGGCCGAAGCGGGCATGGCCTTCCGCCACCCGCCAATGGCAAGCGAGCGCGAACTCCATGCCGCCGCCGAGCGCCACGCCCTGGATCGCCGCGACACAGGGCTTGCCCATCGATTCGATTTTGGCAAAAGCCAATTGGGCGTTGTTGGGCAGCACCCTCGCTTCTTCGACGGTGTGGATTTCATCGAGGAACTGGCGGATATCGGCGCCAGCAACGAACGATGCCGTGCCGTCGCCGGTGAACACCACCGCCACGACATCATCGCGGCGCGACAGATGTTCGACGACGATGACCAATTCATCGATGGCGCGTTCGTTGAGCGCGTTGACCGGCGGATTGGTGATGAACACCGTCGCGACCTTCTTGCCCGGCGCAACGTCATTGTACTGAATACGGAAATAGCGATAGCGGTCGAAGATCTGCTGGTCTTCGGACAAGCTCTGGCGGCGCTGCCAGTCACCGATGGCGGTGCGCAATTCGTCAAGGCTTTCGGGGTTGCGCAGTGTCGTCACATCGCCGACATCCTGGCCTTCGACCAGCGCGCGCACCATGCGGCGCATATATTTGCCGCTGCGAGTTTCGGGGAACTGGCTGACTTCGATAAAGTCACCCGGCACCGCCACGGCGCCCTTTTCCTGACGCACGAGGTCGGACAGCCGGCGATAATCATCGCGGTTGAGGGTCTGACCCGGTGCGGCGGTGACAAAGGCAATCGGCGTCAGGCCTTTTTCACGATGCGGTGCGCCGACGACCAGCACATTGCCGAGCGGCGAATCGGGATCGAGCTGCTTGTCACGCAGGATCGCGCCTTCGATTTCTTCGGTGCCCATGCGATGGCCAGACACGTTGATGACATCATCGGAACGGCCATGCAGCGAAAAGCCATCATCGGCATGGCGCACGGCAAAATCGCCCTGGGTATAGGCCCAGACGCCCTGCCAGCGCCGCCAGTAACCGCTATCCCAACGCCCGGCGTCACCCGCCCAGCCTGCTGCGACGCTGCCATCGGTGACGACGAAGTTTTCCGGATCACCCCAGACAGTGCGCGCCAGATACGGATAGGGCGCGGCGATGACGATCTCGCCCTTTTCGCCGAGTTCGGCGCGGCGCCAGTTGACGCCATCGCCGGCACTGCGCGTCAGCGGTGCGGTTGCGGCGGCGTCGCCTTGTTCATCTTCAACCCAGACGTCGCCCAAAATCCACGGCAGCGGGAAGGTGCGGGCATCCGCCGCCAGCGGGAAATCGCCATTGCCATAAAAATGCGTCCAGGCAATGCCGCCATGCTCGGTGGCCCAATAGCTGTTGATATATTGCGGCGTCAGATGCTGCATGCCAAAGGCCTGCACCGGCGGCGAGCACGGCTCAGCGCAGAAAGTGGCAACCCGCAAGCAGCCCATGTCATAGGCTTCGATATCCTTCAAATTCTGCGGGTCGGACATCACTGCCTTGAGGAAGGTGACGCCGGCCTTGAAGATCGTCACGCCGTGGCGCTCGATCATCGCGGCAAAACGCCCGGCATGCGGGAACACCGGCGCGCCCTCCCCGAGCAAGGTGGTCACCCGGGTGAGCAACGGCGCTGATATCATGTAGCTTTGGCCGGTAATCCAGCCCGGATCGGCGACGACGTACAAAACGTCGCCAGGCCGCGCATCGAACGCCACCTTCATGGTTTCGGCAATGCCCGCGGCATAGCCACCATGGACGTGGACGACACCCTTGGGCTTGCCGGTCGAGCCTGACGTGTAGATAAAAAATAGCGGATAATCGGCATCGACCGGGGTGACGGGGGCGCTCGCCCAGATAGCGTGGACGAATTCAGTATCGGGCAGCGCCATCAGTGCGGCCTCATCGGCAATGCCCGCCTTGGCAAGCAATTGCGCCAGCGCGGCGTTGGTCAGGTCATGGCTCCAGACATCGCGGTCGCGCCAGACGATATCGGGCTGGGCCGTGTGGCGCGCCACGATCACGGCTTCGACACGCGGCGGCGTGGCGACCAGGCTTTCGGCGATGGCAATGCGGATACGCGCGGCGGCGGTCGAATCGATCGTCCCGGCCTTGCCGAGATCGGCGAGCGCCCGGCCGACGCCGCGCATTACATCGCCGCGTTCAACGGTAACTTCGCCTTTGAGCGTTGCGGTGACGGTGTCGGCAATCGCCGTGGCCGTATCTGCCGACAGGCCGAGATCGCCCTTGCCCAAACGCTCGGTGAGCAGATCCAGTGCCACTTGCACCGGCACATAATTATCGAGCGCCGGATCGGTATAGGCGGTCTTGAACGGGATGATCTGCGCCATGCGATAGCCGCCATCGGCAGTGATGACGATCCTGGCGCCGGCATCATGGATGCGGTCCGAAAGTGTCTTGTCGGAAAAGCCGCCGAACACCGGCGTGTAGAGGATGCCGAGCCGCTTGGCCGCTTCGGTCCAATAGAGTTGCGCCGGAATGTTGGGCATGTTGAGCGCGATGCGGTCGCCGGCCTTCAGCCCGAGATTTTGCAGCGCGATGGCACATTTTGCGGTTTCGAGCAGCAGTTTGCGCCGGCTGACGCTGTAGCTGTCGACCGGCGCACCGCGGCCATTGTCTTGCGCCATATCCCAGCGATCGCCTTCAAAGATGAAGGCAGCTTCGTCGCCATGACCGGCGAGCACATGGCGATCGACCTCGTTGAAGCAGCAATTGGTGCGCGCGCCATCGAACCAGCGGAAATTCGGTGCGGCATCATCGTTGAAAGCGCGCGTCCAGGGGGCAAATCCGGCCGGGAGTTCGGGCGCGACCGGTTCTGCCGTGGCGGCATCCCAGCCCGACCAGTTGGTGCCATCGAAACTCAGCCATGCCGGACCCGTTGGCAGCGGCACCAACCAGTGCAGGTTGCGCGCCGCGATGGCACCATGAAAGGCGCCGGGATCGGCAATCACCGCCGCGCGCGCCGCATCCCAGTCCGTCCGCGAACGAATGGTGTTGACGCGCGCCTGCGGCACCGGCGCCAGCAAGGCGGCATTTGATTTCAGAACCGTCAACTCATTCATGCTCAGCCCTGCCCCTTTGGCGGTATGCGGCGGTTGTTACCGACAGCCGCATTACAGGAAAATGCCTGCCAATCAACGATAAAGTTTTATTCTAACCAAAACATGGCGTGATACGGCAATTGTGTTACCGAAAGCGACGTCCTTTCGGCCGTAAATTGCCAGTTCATACCACCGGCGGACATCGATGGCGTCAGATAGTGGCGGTTCCGGGCAGTAGGGTTCGATCAGCCTGACAAATGAAGATCAGGCAAAAATGCCGCTAAAAGGCATTTTTCGGCATCAAAACCGACCCGATGGTACGAAAAAGAATGTAGAAATCAAGCCAGATCGACCAATTTTCGATATAGTAAAGATCATGCTCGAAGCGCTTGATCAGCTTGTCTTCGGTGTCGGTTTCACCGCGCCAGCCACACACTTGCGCCCATCCGGTTATGCCCGGCTTGACTTTATGGCGTGCAGCATAAGACGTCACCACATCAGAAAATAGCCGACCCCCGGCCCGGGTCGAAGCGGCATGTGGTCGCGGCCCGACCAGCGACATGTCGCCCTGCAACACGTTGAATATCTGCGGCAGTTCATCAAGGCTGGTCTTGCGCAATATGCGCCCGACGCGCGTCACGCGCGGATCGTCGCGGCTGGCCTGGTTGATGCCTTCAAACTCGGCTTGATCCTGATGCATCGACCGGAATTTATAAACCCGGAATTGCCGATTGTTGAAGCCTTCGCGCGGCTGACGGAAAAAGATCGGTCCTGGCGAATCGAGCTTGATGGCGATGGCCACCAATAGCAGGATCGGCCAGATGAAAAACAGGATGACAAGCGGCAGCACAATGTCCTCAGCCGATTTTACGGCGGCATCGATGCCCGAAATCGGCCTTTCGAACAGCGTCATCATCGGCATTTCACCGAGCATGACCATCGGACGCCTGGCGAAGATGAAACTGGCGAGATCAGGTGCAAGTCGGATCTTGACGGGGGTCAGCGCGAGGCGGCTGACCACTTGCTGCAACCGGTCTTCGGCGGCCCATGGCAACGCCACCACGACCTGATCGATGCGCCCATCGCGGATCATTGATATCAGCGCTGACAAATTGCCAAGCACCGGCACATTGGCCGCTGACGCCGCGACCCGGCCATCGCGGCGATCATCAAAGAATCCGATCAACGATATCGTCAACCGGTCATGGTTCAGCACATATTCGGCAAAGCGTTCACCCTGCACACCGGCGCCAAAGATCGCCACGCGCTGGTTGAAGGTGCCACGGGATTTCAACCGCCGTACCCATAATGTCGAGATCAGGCGCAGCGCCAACAGCGTCATGCCGCCACCAGCGAACCAGCCGAGCGCCCAGCCCCGCGAAATCGATTCAGATGATTTCAATAAAAACCCCAGCGTGATGAGGAACAGGGCAACCGTAATCCACGCCGTCACGATCCTTTGCCAGGCGCGGCGCAGCGAAAATTGCGCATCAATATCATAGCATCCGAGCATTTCGGCCAGGACGCCAAAAGCGATGGCAGCAACAAACACGACACGCGAATAATTCGCTATCGCGGCATCACCGATGGTGTCCCGCGCGACCATGACAGCAACCGCGCCAGTGGCTATGACGGCCAGAAATTCGATGAAACGAACGAGGAAGATGGCAAAATCCAGCGGCACGCCTGGTTTGACAGCCGTCGCAGGCGCGCTTTCAGTCCGGAAACGCAGATCGTTCAAGCTGCACCCGCAAACAATCGGCGAGCCGGGCTCCGACCAAAAAATCCACCCTTCGCGATTAGTACAAATGAAACCAGTAAATTCTTTTTTAGCGTGCGCGTCATAACGATGGCGACTATAACCGAAACTATTGTAGAAGCAGCCACGATCTGGAGACAAAAACGATGGAAACGCCTTACGACTGGTCGACAGTCATTGTCTTTGCCGGCCTGATCGTACTTTTTTTGCAACGATCCCAAGGCGTTGCGCGCGATCACCTGTGGCAGTACCTTGTTGCTGCTCTCGGTTGCGCCGCGACCAACTATGTCGGTAACGAAGCCATCAAGCTTGACAATACGACCTATCACCTTGGCGCCATCGCGCTCGGGGTGGCGACCTTGGCGTTCATCTGGATCGCGCTTCGCCCTTTCCAGAGCGAATAAATCCCCGTTCATCGTCGCACCGATCGCCGCGGCTTGCGTCATCGCGCATCAACAAATTTCGCCGCCAACGGCCTGCCGATCAGAACCTTCCGATCAATAGGCGCCATGGCCGTCAGCATTGCCTTGGCGAAAGTGGCCAATTGGGCAAAGACTTCGGGATGATCCGGTGCCGGCGTTGAAATTCGCACAAGAATGCCATCCGAAAGATAGCCGTTCATCTGCTGTAAAAGCTTTACGCTACGTTGTTCGGAGCCGTCGGTTGGCAGATCGTCACCAATCCGCGTCCAGTAACAGATTTGCTCGCTGCGCGAATCGGTACTAGCCGTCAGCTCCCGGACAGGCAGGGTCGCATTTCCGCCGATTGGCAACAGCACACGCCGCGAAGCTGAAATAGCATAGCCAACAGCGGCATAGCAGGTTTCAGGCCGGTGAAGTTGCAGCAGGTCATTCTGCACGGCGCCATAGGCGATGACCAGCATCATCGGCAGCATTGTCGGCGAAACATACAGCCGTGATACCGTCTGGCTATACAGGCGATCGGCTAGACTACCCGGTGATTTGGGCAGGACAAACTGGCTTGACGGCGAATCATGCCAATCCGCAATCTTCTTGGGGATGACCGCTTCGAGCTTGCGATCAGCCAGCAAAACCAGTCGCTTGCGTGGCTGTAGCGCCGTTGCGCCGACGGCCCCCAACGCCAGCGAACCGCCAAGAATGAGATCGCGGCGATTCATGCTGCCTGCGCTTCCGACATGCCCGCCAGCGCGTCTCGCAACGGCGTCAACAATTTGTCGATCAAGAAAATAAACAGCAGAGCCGACGTAAAAGTCACCATACCAGCGAAATTATGGAGGTAACCCTGCGCCATCGCATCGCCGAAATGATAAGTTATCAAAACAAGTGCCGCGACCCGGACACAATTAGCCGCAATCGCGATGGGAACTACTAGCAGCAGCATGAACATTGAATAGCGCCAGTTGCTACCGCGCAATATATAAATGTAAAACAGGCCGATAGCAGTAAGACTGACGAGTGAATTCAGCCCTGCACAAGCGTCTTCGACCAAAAGCTGATAGCCAGCGACGTAAAGCGTAACCCCCACCCGGGCGATCGGATAGCCAACTTCGGCCAACCCCTGGGTGACGACGGTTGAAACGAAAATCTTCAACGGCTGCGTGACAGTGTCGAGAACCCAGCCAGGCACCGGAATGATAAAAGCCAGATAGAAGATCGGGAACCACATCATCCGCATGACGCGCATGCCGAGATAGGCATGCGCGATGCTCAGAAAGGCGAGGAGCATCGCCGAAACTTCGATACTGATGAAATCAAAAGCGCGCCCGAATATATAGGCTGGCACCGCAATGGCGAGACCGGCAACGGTAAGTGCCGTTTTGCCGGGAGCCATGACGGCCCGGATTTCGTCGGCGCGGCGCAGGATCAGCCACAGACCGGTTGCCACCACGATCGGGCCATGCACCCCGGATTCAAGCGACCACGGACCACGCGCCATCGACACCAGGGTCGGCAACAGCATCGTTACAGCGCCAACCAGCAACGGCCAATGGCGCAGCACCAGTGCCTTCCAATCGATCGGGACTATGGGAGCAGCTGTTGCCACCATCAATACTCGTTGAGCACCGCGCCGATAATCGGACAGCGCGCCGCAGCCAACTGGTCGGTCAGGACATTCACATCCTTGAAATAGCTGACATTTCGGCGCGCCACCATCAGCGCATAGCCAGCCGCCGCGCCAATCGTCAAGGCATCTGCATTGCTGTTGGATGGCGGTGTATCGAACAGCACCAGATCATATTCACGGAGCAACGTATTGGTGCCGTCGCGAAAGCGATTGCCCGAAAGCAACTCCTGCGGGCGGGACACGACCGGGCCTGCCGTCATCACCGAGAGGCTGGGCAACACGTTTGCATGGACCACCCGTTCGGGCCGCGCCACCTGCAGCGACAAAAAGCTCGACAGGCCCGGCGCAGCGGGATCGAGCCCGAAAAACTGATCGATACGCGGGTTTCGCATATTGGCATCGATGAGCAAGGTCTTGATACCAACCTGCGACAGCGACGCGGCGAGATTGGCGGCGATATAGCTGCATCCCACATTGCTTACCGGCGAAACAAACGCCAGCCCGCGGCGGCCACTACGCATATGCTGCGCGATGACCTGTGTGCGCAGCAGGCGAATGGATTCCGACCGGATGCTGGCCTCGTCATGAACAACGACGAGTTCGTCGGAAACGGCGCGGCGTCGCGTATCCTGCAATGCCATGCTGTTGATCAGTTGCTCGCGCGCCTGATCAAGATCATCGACCGTGATATAGCCAAGCTCCAGCGCTGCCTGGTCAAAATCGAGATTACGCTCGGTCTGGTGGGCCACAACACGCACGGTCTGGTCCTGCGACAGATACCCCAGCCGCAGCAGCGTATCGCGAATAGGCGCATCGAAACCGCCGCGCCCGTCTTCGACACGGGAAAAGCTGGCTTCGGGAGAAGTGGTTTCGTCCATCACTGGGTCTTTCACTGTGCCGGCTGGGCAAGGCTGGCTGCCGACCCGCGGCGCGTCAGCAACCGCCGTACAAGATCGCGCAAGGGCGAGGGCTCGACATCGGCAATAACGGCGAGCACCGGAACCCGGGCGACAAATTGCAGATCTTCAGGGCCACGGATGCGCCGCGCCAGCAACTCGGTCAACACCGCAACCACAACGCCAAGCGCAGCGCCGAACCCAAAGGCCAGGGCGATGATCTGCGGCCAGACCGGAAACGACCGTTCGGCGCCACCGATGGCATCACCCATCACGACCAGGCCACTTTCCGACACATTCGATTGCAGTTGCAGATCAGCGGTACGCGCGGCGGCCTTTTCATAGTCCGCCCGGCGCAGATCAACCTCGCGCTGCAATTGTGCCAGTTGGTCGAGCGTATCCTTCATGCCCAGCACCTTGGCCTTCTGGGCATTATACTGGCTCTGAAGCTCGGCAACCGAGCGCCGCGACGATCCGCTCTGGGCGGCGCCGGCGGCGCGCGCTGCGGCCGTTTCCTTGGCAAGCTGCGCATTCAACAGATTGCGCCGCGCCACGCCGGATTTATAGGTCGGGTGTTCGGTGCCAAGCCGTTCGGCGGCCTGTTCGAGCTGATCATTCAGCGTCGCAAGCTGCACCTTCAACTGATCGACAACCGCCGATGATGTTGCCTGCATGGTGGCCTGAAATTGTTGCTGACCTTCACTGCCCTGCAGGGCGACAAGCGCTTGCTGCAAACCGGCCAGCTTCGTCGATTCGGCCTCGGCACCGCCTACCGCCATGACGATGCCATTGGTTTGTTCGAACTTTGATTTCGCAGTTTCAGCGACAGCAAGCTTCTGCTGGGCCCGGTCGGCCTGTTCGCGATACCATTCGGCGGTGCGACCGGCACTATCGGTGCGGAACCGCAGGCTGGCATTGATATAAGCTTCGCGCAACAGGCTGACGATCTGTTTGGCGTCGTCTGGATTTGGCGATTGGTAAATGATTTCAAGGATATTCGAGCCCTCGACAACCGTGGCAGATGTATTGGCAACGATCTTTTGCGCACCCCACCGCCGCAAATCACCGGCGCCCCCGGTTTCAGCCTGCCAGGCCGCGACAACCGCGGGGTTTTGCGCCCAACCCAGCTTGTCGACAACCTCACCGGCGACGCGATAATCCTGAATCAATTCGATCTGCGTTTTGACATAGGAACGCTGAAAACCACCTGAAATGATCTGGCCGGTAACCGGATCGGGCTTGATGATATCAAGCAGCACCCGCGCCCGCGCCGGGTAGCGTTCGGGCAAAATTTTCGCAACCGCGATGGCAACGATCACGCAGGTCAGCAACGTGACCAGAATGATCATGCGACGCGCAATGAGGATCCGCAAAAACTGGATCGGGCTCATGAACTAATTTCCTGTTTAAGGCGGCGATCGTTGATCAGAACAGACGTTCTTTGACGACAATAACATCATTCTTTTGAACGATCATCGAAGGATCGACATCGGTTTCCTTGGCGCCACCGCGGCTGAGCCCGACTTTACCCGATGAACCAGTCGCCGTTAAGCCGCCCGCAGCAGCCAACGCCTGGCGAATTGTCATGCCCGCGACGATCGGAAAGCTGCCGGGACGGTTGACCTGGCCGTTGATGTAAATCTGGTCGGCGTCGGGCACAAACAGCGTGTCACCCGCACGCATCAGCGGATTCTTGTCGTCCTCGCCCCGCACCAGCGCTTCAATATCCAACCGTGCCTCGGCTGCGCCCGACCGGCGCAACAGCACATAGGTCGCGCCGGCATCGCGGATCCAACCGGTTTTCAACAGCACGTCGAGGGCGCGATACGGCCTGTCAAGCGGAACAATGGCCGGGTTCGCAACCTTGCCGGCGACATTGACCGACCTGCTGACATAGCTGGCGATTTCGACATTGACGACCGGCGACTTCAAATAACCGCCATCGGTCAATTTGCTGCCCACCAATTTGGCCAGCCCGACATTGGTCAGGCCCTCGGCCTTCACCGTGCCGATCAATGGCATGACAATGGTGCCATCGGCCTTGATACGTGTTGAAATACCGGCCTCGGGCTGCCCGTAAACAATGATCTGGATCGAATCATCGGGGCCAAGCACATAGCCGGCCTCAGCCGGTTGGGCGCTGACCGGAGTTGTCATTACCGGAATGGTGGAAACCACAAACCCGGCAATCGCCAAACGCAGCATAACGCTGAATGAAGCCGACATGATCAGGATTCCCTTCCAAAATTCAAACGCAACGCCAGAACGGCAGAAACGCTGTCAAAGCTGAAATCGACAGGCAATGACGCGCGCTTTTGATAAGCGACTTCAACGCTCAGCGCGTACAGCTTGACGGGTGCATAAACGATCGAACCATATACGCGAGAAATTTTATCTTCGATGCGCCGACCGGCAAAATTATTGATAAGGAAACCGTTGAAATACCTGTGCTTGTTAAACGTAGCACCCAAACCTGCGGTCAGCGACGAGCCGATCTGATAATCAATATCGGCACCAAAGCTGGTCAACACCTGAAATTGCGCGCCGACATTGGCACTGGCCCGCACATCACGCGACGCCTGAAACACTGTCGTCATCCGGCTGCTGGGCCGGTAGGTGATCGACGCGTCATAGCCAGTGCCGGTGAACGGCGCGCGATCGAGCGGCGCTAGCGTGATGCCCGGCAACGCCGGTGGCAGTGTCGCGACAAATTGCAGGATCGTGCCGGGTTGCGGCCGCGACGAAAGATAAGACGTGCCCAAAGTCAGCGCCAGCCGTGACCCGATTTCGCGTTGATAGCCAAAGCGACCTGAAATAATATCGACGCCATCATCCGTGGTTGTGCCGCCGAGCAGGATAACCGGGCGATTGGGGTAACCGACCTTGTTGAGATTACCCGAAACGCTGAAATTACCTATGTTGCCAATGGCATAGCTTAGTTGCGCGCTGTAGATCGAGCTGTTGAAATCCAGCGCCTGGCGGTTGAGCATATCGTTGCGCAATTGGATACGGCGCACCGTGCCGCCAAACCCCAGTCCAGCCGGTAACTGGCAGTTGGCAGTGCCGCCGTAGCTCAACGTTTCCTGCAGGTTGGGAACGAGTTCGGCCAATTCGGTTGCCAACACCTGTCGGCTGTTGAAATCAGCCGCCAGCGTTGCCGTACACCGCGAGGCCGCGCGCAGGTTGACGCCGCCGCCGATGCTGAAGCGATTGCGATTGAGCTGGGTGTTTTCGACAAAGATGTCGCGTCCGATCCCGCCTGCAACGAATAATTGCTGACGCCCGACGGGCAATCCCACGGACAGGTTAACCACCGGCGAAAAGCGCAAGTCGGCGCGTTTGCCGCCCAATGTCGGCGTCTGACCATCGCCAAGGCGCAGGATGTTGGTATCGTAAACCGTGCGCAGTTGCGGCTTTATCGAAAAACCGCGACCAGTCACCGCCGGAACCGTAGTCAACCCCGAATTGGCAAAGCCCGGATCATCGCCGGCCGTACTGGGCGCAGCAAGCACGGGCACGGCTGCCAGCAGGGCAGCCAAGCCTGCGGCACCAACTATCGTCAGCCTGCCGAAATCGCTAAGCATTCCACCTCCGCAACGTACTTTATTGCCTGCTACACGCACAGTTGTCTCACGGCAACAGCCATCGCGCCATGGCTGCCGCTTTGCAGCATCTGCGCTCCGATTTGGCAGTATCGGCGAAAAGAATCTGTCCTTTGAACCGTCTCTTGTATATGCCATCGCGGTACCTCGCCGTTTTGTTGCGCAACCTAGGATGACGAATGATCTGGAAACGCTGGTCACGGTCCGAACCCGGACAGGGCGAGATTGTGAACGACGCATCGGAAAACCCCGCGGGGTTCGAACCGGATGGTGCCGACGCGCACGAACCCGATGGCGCCGCCGCGCAACAACCTGATGGCGCCGCCGCGTTTGGCGATGACGACAAATCACTGCCGAAGGCGCCTCGCCCCGCCGCTGATGCGCCGCCGGTGTTTCTTGAAAGCTTGTGGCGTCAGCCGGTGGAAGCCGCGCGCAACCAGACGCTGCCGCGCTTTGCCGCTTCGGCGTCGGACGATGTCGACAGCACCGATATCGATGCCA
Organism: Sphingomonadales bacterium; assembly: GCA_038328515.1. Taxonomy (GTDB): domain Bacteria; phylum Pseudomonadota; class Alphaproteobacteria; order Sphingomonadales; family Sphingomonadaceae; genus Sandarakinorhabdus. Next base: position 1,412 of record JBBQMB010000004.1, on the reverse strand, counting down.
TCATGGCCCGGCGCAAGCTAGCGCTGCGCGATGTGCTTGGCGCTTCACAACCGGTTATTGGCCGTGAAAGCTTTGCCGGCCGTCACGATTCGCTTGCCCAGCTTATCGCCAGCATCGAACAGCAGCGCGTTCATGTCGTTATTTATGGCGAACGCGGGATCGGCAAGACCAGCCTTGCCCATGTCTTTGCCGAAACCGCCCGCGAGGCGCGCTATCTGGTGCTGTATGGCAGTTGCGGCACCGAAGCCCATTTCGATACCATGTTCCGGTCGTTTGCCGCGCGCATCCCGCGGCTTTTTCACAAATCGGTCCTGCCCAATTCCCCCGAAGCCGAAATCGGCGACCATTTCGATGTCATGCTCGAAGAACATTTCGGCCCGCGCGAACTTGCCGACCTGTTCGCCGATGTCACGGGCACACGCGTCATCATCATTCTCGATGAATATGATCGCGTTCTTGATCCCTCGTTCCGCCGCGATGTCGCTGAACTGATCAAGAATTTGTCCGATCGTGCCGCGCGTGTCCAGCTTGTGCTGACCGGGGTGGCGCAAAACCTTGACGAGCTCATCGGCTATGCGCCGTCGATCCGGCGCAACATCGTCGGCCTGCCGATGCGGCCGCTGACCAGCAACGAAGTCCGCGATGTGATCGCTATCGGCGAAGCGGCCGCCGACATCCGTTTTTCCGATGAAGCCGTCAACATGGTCACCACCATGGCCGGCGGCTCGCCCTATCTGGTGCGGCTGATCGCGCACCAGGCCGGGCTTGCGGCGCTGACCGACCGCCAATCGATCGTCGATGAAAATCATGGCCGGCTCGCCGTCGAACGCGTGCTGACCGATTGGAACGCGTCACTGCCGCGCCGGGTCCAGGCCAGCCTTGGTCGCGACGAAGCCCGAGCGCAATGGCCGCTGCTCATCGCCGCTGCCCGCGCCGGCAGCTCAGCCGATGGCTATTTCGGCATCGATGATGTTTTCACCGAAATCAAGGGGGCCCAGTCGCCGGCGGTGATCGAACGCGAACTGAAACGCTTTGCCCATCCGCACGACCTGCTCGAATTGCACGAATTCGAAGGCGAATTGCGCTTTCGGTTCCGCTATCCAGGTGTGTCCTCGCTGCTGCTGATGTCGGCAGCGATGGCGCGCATGGCAGATTGATGCATGCCTGTTGATCTGGATCGGCCGCCGCGCGTTTCGGTTATAATACCCCATTACAACATGCCGGATGCGTTGCTGCGCTGCCTCGCTTCGGTCAAGGCGCAGGACGGTTCCGAACAGGCGCAAATCATCGTTGTCGATAATGCGTCGACGGTGTCGCTCGATGCGGTGCGCGCGATCCATGGCGACGTCACCTTCCTGACCGAATCGAGGGCAGGCCCCGGACTGGCGCGCAACACTGGCGTTGCTGCCGCG
>JBBQMB010000003.1:0-51889 GCA_038328515.1 Sphingomonadales bacterium | reverse complement strand
ATCAGCAGCGTTGCAAGCAGCGCAAAGCCGGTGGCGACGGCCATGTTGGTGAGCAGGACGCGCGCGCCGAACGGCGCGAGGTGAAACAACGTCAGCGGCGGGATGACGCTGGAAACATCTTGCCAGAGCTTGGCACCGACGCCGGTGACTTTGGGCGGTTCGGGCAAGCCTTCAGCGCGGCCGCGCGGCGGTTCCTTGAGGGTGGAAACCCAAAGTGCCAGCAGCATGCCGGGGATGCCGACAGCGAGAAAGGCCGCCTGCCAGCCGACCAGCCCCAAGGGCCCGGTGACCGGATAGGCGGCGTTCCACGCCTTGACGACGACGGCGCCGATGAGCAGCGAAACGCCGCCGCCCAGATACAGCCCGGCCGAATAGATGGCGAGGGCGGTGGCGCGCTTTTCCTTGGGAAACCAATCCGACAGCATCGAAAAGGCCGACGGGCTCGCTGAAGCTTCACCGATGCCAACGCCGACACGCGCCGCGCTGAGTTGCAGGAAACTGGTCGACAGGCCCGACAGCGCCGTCATGCCCGACCAGACGAACAGGCCGGCAGTGAGCAGGCGCACCCGCACCCAATTATCGGCGAGCCGGCCGAGCGGGATGCCGAACAGCGCATAAAATACCGCAAAGGCCGTGCCGTATAAAAAGCCGAGGTCGGCATCGGACAGGCCGAGATCGCGTTTTATGTCTTCGGCGAGGATGGCGAGAATCTGCCGATCGATGAAGTTTATCGCATACACCAGCACCAGCACCGACAGGACGTATTTTGCATAGGCCCCGCCGATGGGCGGCATCGTGGGATCATTGGCCAGCGCAGCGATTGCCGGGTCGGGCGGCTGGATATCGGCGCTGTCTGGCGTTGCCATGCTTTTCCCCATGCGCCTGAACCGGCGCTTGGCAACCGGGGTAGCAGGGCCGGGCGATGGATGAAAGGCAGCGGCGCGATCGGCTGGCGATTCAGCGTGGAATCATCGGCTCAATCCGGACAGCGGTCGCGGCTGAGGTTTGGCTGGCTGGGCTGCGCTAACGCCGACAGCCAGGGTGACGGCTGCTGCCGCGGTGACCAGCAACGGTCGCCGGTAATGCCGGACATAGCCACGCGCCAAAACACCGAGCCGCTGCAACAGATTGCCAACGGTGGGTTCGTAGCGTTTGAGATCATGGCTATTCATGGTGCGACCCGATCGAACAGACTTTTTGCCCGGGGTTATCGGCGCTGGCTGCCATGCCACAGCGGCGCCAAACCCCCGAGTCGAGCCTGTGGATAACATTTTGGCAGCGGTGAGTCGAGCCGCGCGAGCCGAGCCTCAGGAGGTGGGGCGCTGGCCGGGCCTGGCGCGTTTCTGGCCGGGCAGGGCCAAATCATCGGCGATCACATCGTTGAAGCTCAATTGCCCGTCGAACAGCGCGCGCACCACCAGTTCGGTGCGGCTCGACACGCCGTAACGGCGCTTGGCGCTTTCCAGATATTTATGGACGGTATCGGGCGAGACGCCGAGCAATTGACCGGCGACCCAGTTCGATTTGCCGCGCGCGGCGAGCACGACGCAATCGAGTTGCCGCTGCGTTAATTTGGGGGCGATGCTGGTGACTTTCTCGCCATTCCCGCCATCATCACCGCCATCACGGCCAATCAGTCGCCGCGCCGCTTCAAAGGCGAAACAGGCAAGATAATGCGCCGCGGGCAGGGAATCGGCGGGTAATTGCCTGCCCTTGGTGGTGACAAAACTGCACAGGCCCGACGCCGATCCGGGGATGTGAATGGGCACGGTATAGCCATGATCGAGCCCCGCCGAACGCGCGTTGGCCATATAGGAAATCTGATGTTTCGACATGGTGATGATGTCGGGTATGGCATCCCAGGTGAAGGGTGTGACCGACTTTTCACACGCTACCAACACAGGATCATGGACATGATAGGCGGTCGCCGCCAGCAGATCGACCCAATCGCTGGGGTAGTCGGACAATCGCACCGGGCCGATGCTCGGTCGCGCGCTGATCCGTTGCACGAGCGCGAAATAATCGAATTCGAATTCGCGTGTCGCCTCGCTCAAAATCAGCGATACATCGGCCAGGCTGTTGGCCTCGCGAACCGACCTGACGAAGCCTTGGACTTGCGCAAGCCTGCTCACCGATTGCCCCTGAAAACCCGAACCGTGTAACTGTTGCGCGACGAACTACGAAACTCTCTATACGCTGCCATTGATTTTTACGAAGCGCTAAATGCAAATTAACATAAATAAGAGGTAATTATGGAAATCGTAACTTTAGCCGGTGGATGCTTTTGGTGCACCGAAGCGGTCTTTAATGAACTATTAGGTGTTTCGCACGTCGAATCGGGCTATATTGGTGGTTCGGTGGCCAATCCGAGTTATGACGCGGTTTGCTCCGGGCGCACCGGCCATGCCGAAGCCGTGCGCATCAGCTTTGATCCGCAGGTTATTGCCTATGCCGATCTGTTCGATATTTTCTTCCATACCCATGATCCGACGACGCTGAACCGCCAGGGTGCCGATAGCGGTACGCAATATCGTTCGGCGATCTTCCCGAATTCGGCCGAGCAACGCGCGCAAGCCGAGGCGGCGATCGCGCGTAATCAGGCGGTTTGGGACAATCCGATCGTCACCAGCATCGAGCCCGATAGCGTCTGGTATCCGGCCGAGGCGTATCACCAGCGCTATTTCGAGCGCAACGGCACGGCGAATGGCTATTGCGCCGCCGTGGTGGCGCCCAAGCTGGCGAAGTTTCGCAAGGGCTATGCGGCGCGGTTGAAGCGGGCTTAGGCGGCCCCTCTCCCGGCTCGCTTCGCGAGTCCGACCTCCCCCCGGCGGGGGGAGGTGAGCGTCATTTCACCAGATACTTATTGTACCAATCGACGACGACCAGATTGGTCTGCAGCCATTGGCTGGGCCGGCCCATGCCATGGCCGGCATCGGGAAGGCGCACCAGCCGCGTATCGATGCCGCGCCATTTCAGCGCCTGATAATAGGCTTCGCTCTGGCCGATGGGGGTGCGCCAATCGGCTTCACCATCGATCAGGATCGTCGGCGTCTTGACGCTGCCGACCATGCTGAGCGTTGACCGCCGCCAATAATCGTCATGGTTGTCCCAAGGTGTGCCGGGCACCCAATTTTTCAGCGTGAGCGCGACAATGTCCGATGTCAGGCCCTGCACCGTCCAATCGGTGACCGGGCGTAGCGCCGCGGCAGCGCGGAAGCGATCGGTTTTGGCGATGGCGTTGGTGGTCAGCACGCCGCCGCCCGAGCCGCCGCCGATGAACTGGTTGCGGGCATCGACATAGGGGCGTTTGAGCATTTCATCGACGCCCGACATCAAATCGGCGTGGTCATCGCCCGGATAGGCCTTGTCGATGGCATTGGCGAATTTGGCGCCATAGCCGATTGAGCCGCGCGGGTTGGAAAACAGCACGATATAGCCGGCGGCGGCATAGATTTGGTGGGTGATCGAAAAATATGGACCATAATCGCTGTTGGGGCCGCCATGAATTTCCAGCGCGATGGGGTACTTCTTTGTGGGCGAGAAATCCGGTGGATATTGCACCCAGCCTTCGATCGGCAGGCCGTCTTTTGATGATGTCCAGGTGGCGCGTTCCAGCTTGCCGATGGTCTTGCCGGCGCGCCATTCGCTGTTGAAATCGATCTTGGCGATTTCTTTTCCCGCCCGTTGGATGCCGAGCGCGGCCGGACGATCGGCCTCGACGCTGGTATAGGCAAAAGTGCCGCCGCCTTCCGACCAATTGCCCCCCGATGAGGGCAAATACAGCCGGGTGCCGCCGATGGCGTTGACCACCGGTTGCGGCTTGCCACCCGCCAGCGGCAACAACGCCACTTTGGTCAGCCCGGCGTCGTTATAGAAAACATAGAGCCCCTTGCCGTCCCTGGCCCATTTCAATTCGTTGACCGGGCGATCGAGCCCGGTTGAAAGCTGGCGCGCGGCGCCGCCACCGGCGGGCATCACCCAGAGTTCGGACTGGGTGTAGAAGCTGGTGGTCGTCGGCCCGCCGATAAAGGCGATCTGCGTGCCATCGGGGGATACTGCCGGGCTGTCTTCGACTCCGTCGATGCTCGACACCCGCACCGGGGCGCCGCCGCCAACCGCGACGCGATACAAATCGCTTTCTATTGGCAACAAGTCATTATCGGCGCGGAGGCGCGCGGCATAGACGATGGCGCTGCTGTCGGGGGTCCAGTCGAAGCCGCCGCTGATCTGGTCGGCATCGCCCTTGGTGAGTTGTACCGGGTCGCCGCCGGCGAGCGCCAGAACGAACAACTGGTCGGCGCCGGCGGTCGCATAGCCAGCGCCGTCGTTGCGATAGACAAAGCTGTCGATGATTTTGGGTGCGGCGGCCCAGGTGGCACCTTCGGGTTTTTCGACCATGCCGCCGATCTTGACCGGGGCGGCATCGATGCGCGCGACAAAGGCGATCGATTTGCCATCGGGGGCCCAGACGAGGCTTTGCGGCGCCAGCTTGCCGCTCGTCACCGGCTTGCCGATGCCATCCGAGACGGTCATCATCCAGAGTTGCGGCTTGCCAAGCAGCGGCGCGATATAGGCGATGCGCGTGCCGTCGGGCGACCATTCAACGCCGCTCGCCCCGGCGGCAGCGGCGATGAGCAGGCGCTTGTCGAGGGCTTTGCCGCCCAGCGTTGCCAGCCAGATTTCGGCTTTGCGGCTATCGGTGGCGATATCGAAGGTGACGCGGTTGAAGATGATGCGCTGGCCATCGGGCGCCACCTTGGGTTCGGTGACCATCGACAGCTTGTACAGATCGGCCGCTTCAAACGGTGTTGCCGCCAATACGGGCGCCGCCGTCATGAGCAGCAGGGCCATCATGGCGGATTTTCCAGCAAGAATGCGCATTGTTCGGCTCCAGCTTCGATAGGGGCAGTTGCAAGATCGACGACAGTGATGGCAGGCTCGCCCGGCCATCGCAAGGCGCGAGCAGGAGGCGCAGATGCAACCGCACGACCAGGTTCCGTTCCGTGATTTCAAAGGCCTGCCCGAAGCCGAAATGCTGGCGCGTGCCACGGCGTTTCAGGCTGATATGGCGCGGCGCCATAGCTGCCGTGATTTTGCGCCGCGCGCTGTGCCGCGTGAGATTATTGCGGCCTGCATTTCCGCCGCTGGCACCGCGCCAAGCGGGGCGAACCACCAGCCGTGGTTCTTTGCCGCCATCGGGTCGCCCGCCGCCAAGGCGCAGGTGCGCGCTGCCGCCGAAGCCGAGGAACGCGAATTTTATGATGGCGGCAAGGCGCCGGCGGACTGGCGCGCGGCGCTGGCACCGCTGGGCACCGATGCTGACAAGGCCTATCTGGAGGACGCAGCCTGGTTGATCGCGATTTTTGCGCAGCGGCGCGGCGGTGCGCGCGCCGGGGATGATTTGAAAAACTATTATATCAATGAATCGGTGGGCATCGCGACAGGCTTCCTGATTGCCGCGCTGCATGCAGCGGGGCTAGCGACCCTGACGCACACGCCTAACCCGATGAATTTTCTCAATGATATTTGCCAGCGGCCGGCGTCGGAAAAGCCCTTTTTGCTGCTGGTTGCGGGCTATCCGGCAGCAGGCGCGACGATTCCGGCGCACGCCCTCATCAAGAAGCCGCTCGCCGATATCGCCAGTTTTATCTGAACCTTCACACGGCGTCGGCAATCGCCAGCCGGTCACGCAGTTCGCGTTTGAGGAATTTGCCGCTGGCGTTGCGTGGCAGCGCTTCGGGCTGGAACCACAGGTAGCGCGGCACCTTGTAGCTGGCGATCAGCACGGCGCTATGGGCGCGAAGGTCGGCAGCGGTCAGCGTTGAGCCCGGCTTGAGCAGCACGGCAGCAGCGACCTCTTCGCCGAGCCGGTCATCGGGCACGCCGAAAACGCTGCATTCGGCAACATCGGGATGGCGGTAGAGGGCGGTTTCGACTTCGGCGCAATAGACGTTTTCACCGCCGCGCAGCACCATGTCCTTCTTGCGATCGACGATATAGACAAAGCCATCGGCATCGATGCGGGCGATATCGCCGGTGTGCAGCCAGCCGTCGGTGATGGCGGCGGCGGTGGCTTCGGGGCGGTTGATATAGCCCTTGATGACGGCGGCGCCGCGCACCCATAATTCGCCGGTTTCGCCAGGCGCCACGCTGTTGCCGGCATCATCGACGCATCTGGCTTCGAAGCTGGGCATGTACGGCCCGGCGCTATCGGGCTTGCCGACAAAGAAATCGCCGGTGTTCGATGTGATGATGCCGCAGACTTCGGTCATGCCATAGCCGGTGTTGGGGCGCGCCTTGGGAACCTGATTATCGATTTTATGCACCAGATCGGGCGGGACCTGCGCGCCGCCGCCGCCCAGCGATAACAGGCTGCTGGTATCGGTGCTGGCAAAATCGGGGTGGCTGATGACTTCGCGCGCCATCACGGGGACGCCGCTCATCGCCGTGACGCCCTGGCGCGCGATCAGGCGCAGCGCCTCGCCGGCATCCCAGCGATACATCAGCACCATGGTGCCGCCCGCCGCGGTAACGGCATAGGCGCCGCAATTGTTGGCGGTGACATGGAACAGCGGCGTGGTGATGAGGGCGACCGGCGTTGGCGCTGCTGGCGGGGTGATGCCGGTGGCCTTGTGCATGGCGAGCGCGGTCGAGGCCCCGGCGTAAAGCATGTTGTATAAATTGGTGATGCAGCCGCGATGGGTGAGTTGCGCGCCCTTGGGGTGGCCGGTGGTGCCCGAGGTGTAGAAGATGCAGGCATCATCATCGGGGTCGATGGCGACATCGGGCAGGCCGCCGCCAGCGGCGATCAAATCGGCAAAATCGGTTACGCCGGGGGCCGGTTCGGCCAGCCTGACGCCAACCAGCAGCATGTTCGCCGCCATCTCGGGCCGGGCGGTAACGCGGGCCAGCCGTTCGGCGTCGAGAAACAGCGCGCGCGGTGCCGAATCGTCGAGCGCATAGGCCATTTCTTCGGTCGTCCACCAGGCGTTCATGCCGACAACAACCAGCCCCGAAGCGGTGCAGGCCCAGTAGATCAGCAGCCATTCGGGGTAGTTACGCATGGCGATGGCGACGCGATCGCCGTGCTTGAGACCACGCGCCGCCAGCCACGCCGCGATGGCGCCGATGCGGGCATCGGCATCGGCATAGGTCAATTGTTCATCGCCATAAACCAGATAGGGGCGATCGGCGAAGGCGGCGGTGGCCTGCCATAGCGCGCGGATATCGGGGAGCGCCGCCTTGAAGGCTTTGACCTGCTGACCGCGCAGGGTGATGTCGGTGATTTCAAAGGCGCCGCCGGGGCCGGTCAATTCGGCGCGCGCGGCGGTCAATTCGGCGTAATGCATGGCGTTCCCCAAATGGCTTTTTTTATTGCATAGCCTGCTTCGGCGATGTCGCAAATCAGCTATGACACGGCCTTGATCCATCCACCGCAAAGGCATCGCCATGCATCTGCCCCGCGTTGCACCCGTCACTATCGCCATTGCCGGCAGCGACGCGCGCTTTCCGGTGCGGCGGATTTTCTGTGTCGGGCAGAATTATGCCGATCATGCCCGCGAAATGGGGGCAGACCCGACGCGCGCCGCGCCGTTTTTCTTCAGCAAACCCGCCGATGCCGTGGTGGCGAACGGCGCGCTGCTGGATTTTCCGGCGCAGACCGATGATCTCCATCACGAAGTCGAACTGGTGCTGGCGCTGGGGGCGGGCGGCAGCAACATCGCGCTTGCCGATGCCGAAGGGCTGGTTTTCGGCCATGCGGTCGGGATCGACCTGACCCGACGTGATTTGCAGGCGGCGGCGAAAAAAGCCGGGCGGCCGTGGGACATGGCCAAGGGTTTCGACCAGTCAGCGCCTTTGGGAGCGATCACCCTCGGGCCGCCGCCGGCGCAGGGGGCGATTGCGTTGTCGGTCAATGGTGCGCCTCGACAGGCGGGGGACCTTGACCAGATGATCTGGAACGTCGCCGAAATCATCGCGACCTTGTCGGGCTTTGTCGCGCTGGCCGGGGGTGACCTGATCTTTACCGGCACTCCGGCCGGGGTCGGGCCGATCCAGCCCGGGGACCGAGTGTGCGCGACATTGGCTGGGGTGCCGTCGCTCGAAATAAGCTTTCGGGGCGATTAGAATAGGTTTCGTTCAGGTTGGAGCGTCGCCTCTCCCGCTCATCCTGAGCTTGTCGAAGGGGGGAGAGGTGACTTGCCCACTTCGGCGAGCGGGTGAGGGTGTTCTTTTGCGTCGACGCCAGCAAACACCCTCACCCGCCGCGCTGGCGCGCGAGTCGCCTCTCCCCTCGAGGGAGAGGGGGGGCTTGAATACAAGTCTGGTGCTGCTGCGGTCAGAACCTGACTTCAGCGATGACTCCGAAGCGGCGGGGCGGCCGCAGGCCGGCGATGAAATTGCGGCGCAGATCATTGTTGGCGTCGGCATAACGGATAAGCTGTTGCACCGAATCTTCGTTGAACAGGTTGCGCACATAGAATTGCACGCGGAACTGTTTGTTCTGGACGCCGGCGCGAATGTCGGAAACGACTGAATCGCCGGTTGCCGCCAGATTATGGACCTGGGCAAAGGTGCTCGACAGCAGATAGACGTTCATGCCGGCAAAACCCTGCCACCCGGTCGTGCCGATTTCGCGGCGATAATCGACGTCGACGAACATCGAATGCCGGGGCGCGCGCGGCAGCACCTTGCCAGTGATATTGCCGAGCACGACCTGATTGCCAGCGACCAGCGGGAAGCGATCACCGGTCGAGAAGTTCGCCAGCCCATCGTCACGAACATCGTTGAGCGTGCCTTCATTTTCATCAAAGCCGTTGGTGAAGCGGCTGTTGGCATAGGCATAATTGGCCGTGATGGTCAGCTCGCGCGAGGGCCGGGCCGAAAGTTCGATTTCAAAGCCATAGATACGGGCATCGCCGGCATTTTCGATTGCCGTTGTCGTGGTCGGGGCTTGCGGCGGGTTGATGACCTGGACGGGCTGGGTGAGCTGATAGCCGGTGATGGTGTTGTAGAAACCCGCCACGTTGAGCGTCAGCCCGCCGTCGAGGAAAGTGTTCTTGAGGCCGATCTCGTAGGAGGTGGCGTTTTCGGGGTTAAACGTTGAGCGGCCAATCGAGATGGCGGCGGCCGAGTTGAAGCCGCCGGGCTTTTGGCCCTGCGAGAAAACGGCATAGAGGAGATTGTCTGGCGACAGCTTGTAATCGAGGGTGACGCGCGGCAGGAATTTTTTGAAGGTGGCCTCGCCGGCAACTGGCGCGCCGATGTTGCCGGCCTGTACGGTTGCCGTTTGCGCCAGGGTGCGGACGCGTTCTTCCTGATATCGGCCCTCGGCGGTGATCGAAAAGGCATCGGTCAGATCATATTGCACGACACCGAAGACGGCGATGTTGCGAATATTGTTGATGCTGTTGTTGCGCGATTCGAGCACCATGCTGGTATCGGTGGTGGGGAACAGGCAGGTGGCAGCGCGCGCGCAGACGGCAGCGCGGGCGGCGGCCATGTTGGCGCTGGCGAGCGCCTGTGCGTTGGCGGGAAGGACCCGATTGTCTTGCGATATGTTGTCCTGATCGAAGTAGTAACCGCCGACGAGCACGCGGGCCCGGTCAGATTTATATTCCAGCCGCAGTTCCTGCGACCAGTCGGTGGTTTTCGAGCGGTTGGAGAAGGTGAAATCGGTTTTGGAGCTGGCGAAGCCGAACGGTGCCGGCGGCCGGCCGAGCGGGAAGGCGGCGAAAATCACACCCTGGAAGTTTGTCGGGGAATAGTCACCGTCGGTGCGCTGCGAGTTGACGCGGTTGTTGTAGCCGGTGAGCGAGGTGAGCGTGAGGTTATCGCTGAGATCGACTTCGACATTCAGGCCGGTATTGAGCGTGTCGATGGCGTTGCCGACAAAATCACCGGGCGAGAACTGGCGGGTGTAATCGGTGTTGATCGGCTGGGGCCGGATGATGCCGCAAAAATAGCGGCCATTGCCGCGGTGGCCGACGCCGCTGCTGTTGCCATTGTCGAAGATGCAGTTGTTGGCATTGGCGTTGGTGGCGAAAACCGCCGGCTGGCCATCGCGGGTGCTGTTGTAATTACCGCGCAGGCTGGCGCGAACCGTGCCGCCGGTATCATATTTGAGCATGGCGAAGCCGGATTTGGTTTCCTGCACGCCGATGGGGGTGTTGTCGAAGGTGTTGGTGAACAGGCCTTCGTTCTTGAAATAACGGCCACCGACGATCAGACCAAGGCCCGGTGCGATAGGGCCGCTGATGTTGCCGGTGATATCATAGACGGCGCCTTCGGAGACATCGGCCTGCAGGCGGCCCGACCAATGATCGGCGGGCGCCCTGGAGATGATGTTGATCGCGCCTGAATAGGTGTTGCGGCCGTAAAGCGCGCTTTGCGGCCCCTTGGCGACTTCGACGCGGGCGATGGTATCAATGTCGTAGTCGGCGATGCTGCCGCTGAAATAAATGCCGTCGATGAAGAACGCGACGCCTGAATCGCCCAGAATATTGGCTTGCCCGCGAATGACCGGACGATTGGCATCGCGGCCGAAACTATCATCGAAAACCAGGCCGGCGACCGAACGTGAGAGATCGGTGATGCTGTTGAACCCCAGCTTGTCGATCGACTGGGCCGAAACCACCGAGATTGCCAGTGGCGCGTCCTGCAAGCGTTCGGTGGTTTTGCGCGCCGTCACGACAATTTCTTCCACGCCATTGGCGTCGGTTGAAGCAGCGGCCACCGCGGTCTGGGCCATGGCGGTTGCCGACATCAGCATCGGCAAGGCAACGGCACCCAGCAAGACCAGTTTGGATTTCATCATCAAAGCTTCCCCAGGCGAAATATCGAAATCGAACTGCGCCAAAATGACGCTTGCTCAATAAAGTTGTCCAGACAAATTCGGCATCCGATAAAATTACAATTGCAAGTGTGGCGAGATTGTCGCAGCACAACGCGGTGCCGTGTCGCTTGGCAAGACGTCGACTGGCAAGACGTCGACTGGCAGGATTGGCGGCGGGATGCTTGCCGGCCTTGATGCAGATCAATGCCGACAGGGCGCCAATCGGCCATGACGATCCTCGACGTCCCGATCGGAAACCTCCCCAATGCCAATCCCGCCAATGCCAATCCCGCCAATGCAAACCTCCACGCAGGACATTTTCCTGAAGTCCGCCGGCTGGTTTGTGCTGGTGCTGGTGTTGCTCACTGCCGCCATGGTCGCCACCGATGCCGCCTTTGCGGTGCATATGCTGATTGTTGCCGGGGCAGCAGCAACCATGCTGGTGGTCACGCTGCGGCGCAGCGACCAGGCCCCGGTTTATGCCGATCCTGCCGAATATGATGACGCGGTTATCCGCTGGGGGGTAATTGCGACGGTGTTCTGGGGCATTGTCGGCCTGCTCGTCGGCGTGGTCATTGCCAGCCAGTTGGCGTGGCCGTTGCTCAACCTCAATTCCGAATTCACCACCTTTGGCCGGTTGCGGCCGCTGCATACGTCGGCGGTGATTTTTGCCTTTGGTGGCAATGCCCTGATCGCGACAAGTTTTTACGTCGTCCAGCGCACCTGCCGGGCGCGGCTGGCGTTTCCCACGCTCGCTCGTTTCGTCTTCTGGGGCTATCAACTGTTCATCGTGCTCGCCGCCACCGGCTATGTGATGGGTGTGACCGAGGCGCGCGAATATGCCGAGCCGGAATGGTATGTCGACATCTGGCTGACCATCGTCTGGGTCAGTTATCTTGCGGTTTATGTCGCCACCATCATGCGCCGCAGCGAGCCGCATATCTATGTTGCCAACTGGTTCTACCTTGGCTTCATCATCACCGTGGCGATGCTGCATCTGGTCAATAATCTGTCGATGCCGGTCAGCCTGGTTGGGTCGAAATCATATTCGGCCTTTGCCGGGGTGCAGGATGCGCTGGTGCAATGGTGGTATGGCCATAACGCTGTCGGGTTTTTCCTGACCGCGGGTTTTCTGGGCATGATGTATTACTTCGTGCCCAAACAGGCCGAGCGCCCGGTTTACAGCTATCGCCTGTCGATCCTGCATTTCTGGTCGCTGATCTTCCTTTATATCTGGGCGGGGCCGCACCATCTGCATTACACAGCGCTCCCCGATTGGGCGCAGACACTGGGCATGGTGTTTTCGATCATGCTGTGGATGCCGAGCTGGGGCGGCATGATCAACGGCCTGATGACGCTGAATGGCGCCTGGGACAAGATCCGCACCGATCCGATCATCCGCATGATGGTGATGGCGCTCGCCTTTTACGGCATGTCGACCTTCGAAGGCCCGATGATGTCGATAAAATCGGTCAATTCCTTGAGCCATTATACCAACTGGACGATCGGCCATGTCCATTCGGGCGCGCTCGGCTGGAACGGCATGATCACCTTTTCGGCGCTGTATTTCATGACACCGCGGCTGTGGAATCGCACCCGGCTTTATTCGCTGCGGCTGGTGAACTGGCACTTCTGGCTGGCGACGCTGGGCATCGTTTTGTACACCGCATCGATGTGGGTGGCCGGCATCACCCAGGGTCTGATGTGGCGCGAATATGGCAAGGACGGTTACCTCGTCTACGCCTTTGTCGAAGTCGTCGCAGCGATGCATCCCTATTACATCATGCGGGTCGGCGGCGGGCTGTTGTACCTCGCGGGGGCGCTGGTCATGGCGTGGAACATCGGCATGACCGTGGCGGGCCGGCTGCGCACCGAAGCGCCGATGTCGAGCCCGGTCTATGACCCGGCGCGCGATCGCCCGCTCGCCCCCGTTCTTGCGGCATAAGGCCAGATTGATGACAAATATCTATAACCGTCACAAGGTCATCGAGCGCAATGTCACGCTGCTCGCGGTGCTGTCGCTGGTTGCCGTTGCCATCGGCGGCATCGTCGAGATCGCGCCATTGTTCTGGATCGACAGCACGGTCGTCAAGGTCGAGGGCGTGCGGCCCTATACCCCGCTCGAACTTGTCGGACGCAACATCTACATCCGCGAGGGCTGCTACAATTGCCATAGCCAGATGATCCGGCCGTTCCGCGATGAAACCGAACGCTATGGCCATTACAGCCTCGCCGCCGAAAGCATGTACGATCATCCCTTCCAATGGGGATCGGCACGGATCGGGCCCGATCTGGCGCGGGTCGGTGGCCGCTATTCCGATGATTGGCATGTCCAGCACATGACCAATCCGCGCGCCGTGGTGCCCGAATCGATCATGCCGCCCTATGCCTTTCTGGCGGACCGCGATGTGCAAACCGATAGCATCGGCCAGCATCTGGTCGCGATGCGCCGGGTTGGCGTGCCCTACACCGACGCCGATATCAGCAAGGCGAGCGCTGACCTGGCGCTGCAGGGCGATGCCGAAGCCGATAGCGCCGATTTCATCGCGCGCTATCCCAAGGCGCAGGTGCGCGATTTCGATGGCGATCCCAAGCGACTGACCGAGATGGATGCGATCATCGCCTATCTCCAGTCGATCGGCACTGCGGTCGATTTCAACGCTGCCGCCGCCAAGGAGCAACCGCGATGAGCTATGATGCGCTGCGCCACGCCGCCGATAGCTGGGGGCTGATTTTCCTCGGGGTCGTCTTTGTCATTCTCATCGGCTGGACCTTTCGTCGCGGCGCCAAGGCGGTGCACCACCGCGCTGCCAACATGATTTTCGAGGATGACCAGCATGGCGGATGATAAGGGCCCGATTGGCGGCGATGCTGGCGCCACCGGTGCCGGCAGCCGTATCGATGCGCCGACGGGCACGGCCACGGTTGGCCATAGCTGGGACGGCATCGAGGAACTGGATACCCCGATGCCGCGCTGGTGGCTGTTGACCTTTCTTGCCTGCATCGTTTTTGCCTTTGCCTATGTGATTGCCTTTCCGGCGATCCCGCTGGCCAACAGCGCGACCAAAGGCCTGCTCGGCTGGTCGAGCCATGGTGATCTCGATAGCGAACTTGCGGCCGAAGCGGCGCGGCAGGCGCCTGTGCGGTTGGCGCTGGCGCAGCTGCCGATCGATCGCCTCGCTGATAACCCGCAATTGCTGCGCGCCGCCGAGCGCGGCGGCCGGTCGGCATTCAAGGTGCATTGCGTGCAGTGCCATGGCGCCGGCGCTGCCGGATCGACGGGCTATCCCAATCTCAACGATGATGACTGGCTGTGGGGCGGTGACCTTGCGACGCTGCAAACGACGCTGATCAACGGGATTCGCCACCCGGGCAATGACGATACGCGGGTGTCGCAAATGCCGGCGTTCGGCCGCGACGAAATCCTGCAAAAGGCCGAAATTCGCGATGTTGTTGCGCATGTCCGGGTGATTTCGGGGCAGGAAAAAGCCTCGGCTGCTGCGGCGCGCGGGGCGGTGCTGTTCGAAGCCAATTGCGCCGTTTGCCATGGCGCCGATGGCAAGGGCAATCGCACGCTCGGTGCGCCCAACCTTTCCGATGCGATCTGGCTGTATGGCGGTAGCCGCGCGGCGCTGACCACCACCATTACCAACGCCCGGGCCGGGGTGATGCCGGCCTGGGGCCAAAGGCTTGACCCGGTGACGATCAAGATGCTCGCGGCCTATGTCCATTCGCTTGGCGGCGGTGAGGCCAATCCGGTGGTGGCGGTCGCCAGCGCAGCGGCGCCCGGCGAGTGAACAGCAGCAATCCTGCTGGCGGCTCAAACCTGTTCGAAGCCCGGCGCAGCATTTTTCCCAAAGCGGTCAACGGCCCGTTCCGGCGCTTCAAATGGCTGGTGATGGCGGTGACGCTGCTGATTTACTACGCCACGCCATGGCTGCGCTGGGACCGCGGGCCCTATGCCCCCGATCAGGCAGTGCTGGTCGATCTGGCAAACCGACGTTTTTACATGTTCCAGATCGAAATCTGGCCGCATGAATTCTATTATGTCGCGGGCTTGCTGGTGATGGCGGGTATCGGGCTGTTCCTTGTCACCTCGGCGGTCGGTCGCGCCTGGTGCGGCTATGCCTGCCCGCAGACGGTATGGACCGACCTGTTCGTCCATGTCGAACGCGCCATCGATGGTGATCGCAATGCCCAGATGAAATTGCAGGCGGCGCCCTGGCGTGCCGGCAAGATCGCCCGGCGCATCACCAAGCACGGTATCTGGCTGGCCATTGCGGTGCTGACCGGTGGCGCCTGGATATTCTATTTTGCCGATGCGCCGACGCTGGCGGGGCAATTATGGGATGGCACAGCGCCGACGGTGGCGCTGGCGACCATCTTTGTGCTGACGATCACCACCTATGTTCTGGGCGGCCTGATGCGCGAGCAAGTGTGCATCTATATGTGCCCGTGGCCGCGTATCCAGAGCGCCATGCTCGATGAAAAGTCGCTGATGGTGACCTACAAGGCCTGGCGGGGCGAGCCGCGCAGCCATGGCCTCAAGCGCCAGGCAGCATCGGAGGTGCAATTCGCCGATATGACGCCGCCGCCGGCGGGCGATTGCATCGATTGCAACGCCTGTGTCGCGGTCTGTCCGACCGGGATCGACATTCGTGAAGGCCCGCAGATCGGCTGCATCACCTGCGGGCTGTGCATCGATGCCTGTGACACGGTGATGGCGCAGGTCCACCGGCCGGCCAAGCTGATCGGCTATACATCGATTGCCGATGCCAATATCGCCATTGCCGGGGGCACGCCGCTGTCGCCGCTGAAGCGCCTGCTGCGGCCGCGTACCCTTGCCTATGGGTTGATCTGGGCCAGCATCGGGTTGGCGATGCTGTTTTCGCTGGGCACGCGCACCCGGCTCGATGTGTCGGTGCAACCCGATCGCAACCCGCAATGGGTGCGGCTCGCCGATGGCGCCATCCGCAATGCCTATACCGTCAAGCTGCGCAACATGGAGAGCCGGCCGCGCGCGGTCGAAGTGGCCATTACGGGCATCGATGGTGCGCGGCTGTGGAGCGATGCCGGCAACCGCAAGGGCGCCGGCACGACGCTGCGGATGGTGCTCGCCCCCGATCAGGTCGCCGAAACCCGGCTGTTTGTCGCCGCGTCAGCCAAGGGGCCTGAACATGATGATATAGGCTTCAGCGTGCGCGGCCTCGATGCCAGCGCCGGCGGTGCCACCACGACCAGCCGCTTCGAACGCCCGGACGACGATGGCGGCGACACGCCATGAGCCGTCGTTTCACCGGCTGGCACATGACCGCGATCATCTGCGGCTTTTTCGGGGTCGTCATCGCGGTCAATATCACCATGGCAACGCTGGCAAGCACGACCTTTGGCGGCACGGTGGTCGATAACAGCTATGTCGCCAGCCAGAATTTCAATCGCTGGATCGCCGCTGGCCGCGCGCAGGCGGCGCTGGGGTGGCAGGTGGCGGTGGCGCTTGATCCGGCGCGCCATGTCCGGGTGACCGCCAAGGTGCCGGCGGGTGCGGTTGTGTCGGCCGCCGCCACCCATGTGCTGGGGCGGTTGCCCGACCGGAAATTGCGCTTTACCGCCCTGGGGCAGGGGGTGTGGCGCTCGGTCGACGCCATGCCTGCGGGGCGATACCATCTGCATATACAGGTACGCGCTGCCGGGCAGACGGCCGATTTTACCGATGAAGTGCCGGCGTGACGACGGCGACCAGTGTCTTTGCCACCAGTGTCTTTGCCGTCGAGGGGCTGCGCTGTGCCGGCTGTATTTCCAAGCTGGAGGGCGGGCTGGCCATAGTGCCCGGCGTGGCGTCGGCGCGGGTGAATTTCACCACGCGGCGCGTGAGCATCGCGCATGATCCGGCGGTTGATGATGACAGCCTGAAGCTGGCAGTCGAGCGGCTGGGCTTTGTCGCCGAACTGTTTCGCGGCGAGGCCGCAACCCTTGAGGATGCCGAAAGCCGGCGCCTGTTGAAGGCGCTGGGGGTGGCGGGCTTTGCCGCGATGAACATCATGCTGCTGTCGGTGTCGGTATGGTCGGGGGCCGATGGCGCCACCCGCAGCCTGTTTTACTGGTTGTCGGCGCTGATCGCGCTGCCCGCCATCGCCTATGCCGGGCGGCCGTTTTTTGCCAGCGCCTTTGCCGCGCTGCGTCATGGCCGCACCAATATGGACGTGCCGATATCAATCGGCGTGCTGCTGACCGGCGCGGTCAGCCTGTTCGAAACGATTGTCGGCGGCGAACACGCTTATTTCGACGGGGCAACCATGCTGCTGTTCTTCCTGCTGGCGGGGCGGTTTCTTGATAGCGCGATGCGGGCGCGGGCGAGCGACAGCGTCGCGGCACTGCTGCGCCAGAGTGCGCCGGGCGGGCATGTCATCGGCGCGGATGGCGCGACGCAATGGCGGGATGCAGCGGAACTGGCGCCGGGCATGCGGCTGCTGGTGGCGGCCGGAGAGCGATTTGCCGCCGATGCGTGCGTCGAACAGGGGCAAAGCAGTGTCGATCGCGCGCTGATTACCGGCGAAAATGTGCCGGTGCCGGTGGCGGCGGGCGCCAGCGTGCTGGCGGGCACGATCAATCTTGATGCGCCGCTGACGGTAAAGATCACCGCTGCCGTCGCTGACAGTGTTATCGCCGATATCGCCCGGATGATGGCGACGGCGACGCAATCGAAATCGCGCTATGTCCGCATCGCCGATCGTGCTGCCCGGCTGTACGCGCCGGCGGTGCACAGCCTTGCAGCGCTCAGCTTTATCGGCTGGATGCTGGCCGGGGCCGGCTGGCACGA
This sequence comes from Sphingomonadales bacterium, assembly GCA_038328515.1. Classification (GTDB taxonomy): domain Bacteria; phylum Pseudomonadota; class Alphaproteobacteria; order Sphingomonadales; family Sphingomonadaceae; genus Sandarakinorhabdus. The sequence continues at coordinate 34,238 of JBBQMB010000003.1, read as the reverse complement.
GGCGCTGTTGATTGCCGTTGCCGTGCTTATCATCACCTGCCCGTGTGCGCTCGGGCTTGCCGTGCCGATTGCGCAGGTGGTGGCGAGCGGCGCGCTGATGCGACAAGGCGTGATCATCAAGGATGGCTCGGCGCTCGAACGGCTGGCGGCGGCGGATATGGTGCTGATCGACAAGACCGGCACGCTGACGCTTGGGCGGCCGGTACCGGTTGCAGCGCTCGCGCTGTCCGACGCTGAAAAACCGGTGGCGCTGGCGCTGGCGCAGACGAGCCGTCACCCGCTGGCCAAGGCGCTGGCAAGCGCGCTGGCGGCAGCGTTGGTGGCCGATGCGGTGCAGCCGGCGCTGCTCAGCGACCTGTTCGAAGCGCCCGGGCTTGGGGTTGGGGCGGTTGTTGATGGGTTGCCGGTGCGGCTTGGCCGGCCGGATTGGGTGGGCGGCGAAGCGTCGGGCGAGACGCTGGTCACCGCCTTCCGGCTGGGTGATGGCCCGGTGCGGTTGCTCGGCTTTCACGATGGATTGCGCCCGGATGCGGCGGACGCATTGGCCAGGCTGACGGCGCTCGGCCTGCCGGTGCGGATGATTTCGGGTGATCGCGCCGCAGCCGTGGCGGCCGTGGCCGGGCCGTTGGGCCTCGAAGCGCTCAGTGAGATGCAGCCCGGCGACAAGCTGGCGCATATCGAAGCGCTGCAGGCGCAGGGGCATCATGTGCTGATGGTCGGCGATGGCCTCAATGATGGACCGGCGCTCAAGGCCGCGTCGGTTGCGATGGCGCCGGCATCGGCCAGTGACGTCGGCAAGACCGCCGCCGACCTGGTGTTCATGGGGGATCGCTTGCTGCCGGTGGCGCAGGCGGTGCTGGCGGCGCGGCGCACCATGGCGGTGGTGCGGCAGAATTTCGCGCTCGCCATCGGTTATAATATCGTTGCGGTGCCGCTGGCGATTGCCGGGCAGGTGACGCCATTGGTGGCGGCCATCGCCATGTCGGGGTCGTCATTGATCGTCGTCGCCAATGCCCTGCGGCTGCGCAGCGCGGCGCAATGATCGGGCTGGCCATTCTCATTCCGGTCGCGCTGGCATTGGGTCTGATCGGGCTGGTGGCGTTTTTCTGGGCGATCCGATCGCGGCAATTCGACGATCTTGATGGCGCGGCGCTGCGCATCCTCAATGATGACGGCCCGGCACCAGCGGCCCCGGTGGTCAGCGCCGGCGGTAGCGAACCACCTGGCGTTCCTTGACCTTGCCGCCATAGATGATGCCGGCGTTATCGACCCAGATGCCTTCGGCGCCGCTGGTTGATCCGGCATCGGGGTCTGGGTCGGCATCGGGGATGAAGGCGGTGACTTTGCCATCACGCGCGCTGCCGATGCGAATGCCGCGCAGCCAGCCGGGGTTATAGCCATAGCCGACCGGGCGGCGGCTTTCGGAATCGGCTGAATACAGAATGTCGTTGCGGTCGATATACAAGCCGCTGGGCCGGCCGAATTGTTGCCAACTGCCGAGGAGCTTGCCGCTTTGGGCATAGATCTGGACGCGATTGTTCCAGCGGTCGGCGACAAACAATCGCCCGCGGCTATCGATGGCGAGGGCGTGCGGCGCGCTGATCTGGCCCTGTGCTGGCCCGGCTTCGCCCCAGCTTTTGACAAAGCGGCCCCTGGCATCGAATTTCATGATGCGCGAATTGCCGCGCCCGGCGTCGTGGCCGTCGGCGATGAAAACAAGCCCGGCGCGGCTGACCGCGATGGCGCTGGGTTCGGTGAACTCGTCGGTGGCGGGGCCGGTGATGCCGGGTTTGCCCAATTTCATCAGCACCTTGCCATCGGGCGAAAATTTGGTGACCTGCGCGCCGATCGCCGGGCGGGTGGCGGTGGCCGGCGCAGTGCGCGGGTCGGTCAGCCAGATATTATCCTGCGCATCGATGGTGAAGCCGTGTGGAAACACGAACATGCCGGCGCCGAAGGATTTGATGAAATCGCCCTGGGCGTCGAACTCCATGATCGGGTCGAGCGGGCTGTCGAGGCAGGAATTGGCGCCGCAACGATCGGCGACCCAGATGTGCCCCTTGCTGTCGATGGCAACCGCGCTGGTCGAACCCATGGTGCGGCCCGGCGGCAGCTTGAGGAAATCCATTTCGGTGACATAGGGGTTGGGCTGGCGGTTGGTTGCGGTATCGACCGGGGCCGGCGCCGGCAGGTTTTCCAGCGTCCAGCGTTGTTGCTGCGCCAACACGGGCGCTGCGAGCAATGTCGCGAGCAGAACCAGATGCTTCATCGGCCAGCTTCGGGTTTTTGTGCGGTGATGCTGATCAGGGCGAGCACTTCGCTGCGGCGGTCGAGCGGTTTGTCGCCTTCGGGGAAGCCGTTGTATTTCAGCATATAAGCCAGCACATCGGCATATTCGTCGCGCGTCAGGGTTTGCGGGGCATTTTGCGGCATGGTGGTACGGACCCGATCGAACAGGTCACCCACCGTCAGCGTATCCCAATGGCTGACGAATTCGCCGCCCACCAGCCCGGGTGCCTCGCCGGTGCCATTCATCGACACACCGTGGCAGGCGGCACAGCGCGCGGCATAGACGCTGGCGCCGCGCTGCGCCTGATCGGCGGAATAGACACCCTGCCAGATCGACCGGCCGGCCATCTGGGCACTGGCCCCGCCCGCTGCCGCCAGCACCGCCAGCCCGATAATCCACTTGCGCATCGACTACTCCCTAGCGACGATCGGGCAGAGCATAGGCGATATATTCGCCCGATGCGCTGCCGCCGCTCGTTGCCACCACGATATATTGCTTGTTGCCGATCATATAGGTCATCGGTGACCCCGATTGCGGCGCCGGCATGAACACTGCGCCGACTTCGCTGCCGGTCATCTTGTCATAGGCGCGCAGCATGGCGCCGCGCGGATGATCCTCGGTCGTGGTGAACTGGTTTTCGCCGGCAATGACCAACGATTTGGTCACCAGCGTGCCGATCTGATAGGTCGATTGGCCGGTGCGCGGGATGGTGATACCCTTTAGTGCCGGGCTGTTGCGCACAAAATCGGGGGTTTCGCCATGCGCGATCCGCCATTTGATCTCGCCCTTGTTGACGTCGATCGCGCTGATCGTGCCATAGGGCGGCTTCATCAGCGGCAGGCCATCGACCGACAGGCGCGGCGCGCCGCTACCGGCGGGAGCGGCTGGCGCGGCCGGGCTGTCGGCGCCAGCGCCTTCGCCCGGGCCCTTGATCATCGATACCGGCACGCCATCGACGCCGACAACCCATTTGATGTTGGTCATGCCCTGTGGCCCCGGTTGCAGCCCGGTTGTCGAAATGCAGGTGCCGCAAGCATAGACATAAGCGATGCCGGTTTCGGGATCGAACGAGCCGCCCGGCCAATTGGTCCCCCCTTGCGCCCAATTGTTGATGACGCCGAGCTGTTCCTTCGTTGATACGATCGGCGGCACATAGACCGGGCCCAATTTATAGCGTTTGGCGATTTCAAGCGCCTTGGCCTTCAGTTCGGGGGTGAAATCAATGAGATCGGATTCAAGATAGCCGTTGCGGCCATAGGCGGCGGGCTTGGTCGGCATCGGCTGGGTAGGGGAATACCATTCGCCCGGTACCGTGCCGGCCGGCACTTTCACTTCCTTCATCGGCCACACGGGCTTGCCGGTGGCGCGGTCGAAGACATAGAAAAAGCCCTGCTTGGACGGGATGCCGACAACCTTGCGCGGCTTGCCATCGACGCTGACGTTCATCAGCAGCGGCGCCGAGCTGTTATCGAGATCCCACAGCTCGTGATGGATAAGCTGGTAATGCCATTTGCGCACCCCGGTGGTCAGATCAACCGCGACGATGCTGTTGCCGAACAGGCCAGGACCCGGACGGTGCCCGCCGTAAAAATCGCTCGTCGGCGATTCGACATTCAAATAGGCGAGGTTGAGTTCGGGGTCGATCGACACCTGGGTCCATACCCCGGCGTTACCGGTGGTATCGGCGCTGTTGTTGTACCAACTGTCATAGCCATATTCGCCGGGCTTGGGGATGGTGTGGAAGGTCCACAGCCGCTTGCCGGTGCGCACATCGAAAGCGCGGACATAGCCCTTGGTGTTGTTCTTGTCCCTGGGTGTGAAGCCTTCGCGAAAGGCCGCGCCGATGATGATGGTGTTGCCCGAAACGGCCGGGGCCGAGTGCGCGCCGGCTTCGCCGGTTTCAAGATCGCCAAGATCCTGATCCCAATCCTTTTTGAGGTCGATGACTCCCTTGTCGCCGAAATCGGGATCGGGCTGACCGGTATCGGCATCAAGGCTGATCAGCCGGTAGCCGATCGTGGTGTAAAGGATGCGGCGCTTGGTGCCATCGGTCCAGAAGGCGAGGCCGCGCCCCGACAGGGCGCGCGGGCTTTCGGCGCTGCGCTTGCCTTCGTGGAGGCTGAACGACCAGAGCAATTCGCCGGTGGCCGCGTTGAGCGCCACGACGGCGCGGCGGGTGCCGGCGGTGGTGTAGAGCACGCCATCGACCGCCAGAGGCGTGCCTTCGAGCTTATATTCCGGGCGGCTGCCGAACATGTCGGTCTTGAAGCGCCAGGCGATTTCGAGATCCTTGAAATTGCCGGCGTCGATCTGGGCGAGCGGCAGATAGCGGCTGCCCGCGAGATCGGCGTTATAGGTTGGCCAGTTGACGCTATTGGCCTGGCGGGCAGCGGGGGCGCCATTGACCTGGGCAAGGGCTGGCGCGGAGGTGAGCAGCAACGCCGCTAGCGTGAAGGTGCGGGTGAGGGGGCGGATGGTCATGGCAGTTCCTCAAGCGGCGTTGATGCGGGCGAGTGCCGCCTTGATCGATACCCGCTGGGCGTCGTTCAATTGCGGCATCGGCGTGCGCGCGTACATTTCGGGGCCGCCCATTTCTTGTGACAGCACATATTTCATGACGGCATAGGTGTTGGCGCCCATTGCCGCATCGCGGATGGCGCGCTGCGCCGCACGCAATTTCGCCAGTTCGGCCGCCCAGTCACCGCCGGCGTGATAGGCCTTCAACACCGCGGCGCATTTGGCACTGAACTGGTTGCCATCGGCAAGAATGGTGCCCATGCCGTGCGCCAGCGCGGTTTCAAGGTTGTTGTTGGTGCCGCAGCGCATGTTGAGCGCCGGATAGGCATCGACGAATTTGCCATAGCCTTCGACCGAACCTGTCGAATCCTTGATGCCGGCGAGATGGTCATAGCCCGACAGCGCCTTGAGCAATTCAAGCGTGATCGAAACCTCGCTGGTGCCGGGGATATGATAAAGGTTCATCGGCAGGCCGCAGGCATCGAACAATTGCTTGTAATAATCCGTCAGGCCATCGAGCGGCGGCTCGTTGAAGTAAAACGGCGGGATGACGAGCAGGCCATCGGCGCCGTTGCTTTCAGCGTGTTTGGCAAGCTCGATCGTGTCGGCCAGGGTGGTGGTGCCCGGCCCGACAATGACGTTGAGGCCGTTCCTGTGCTTGAGCACGGTTTCGGTGACAGCGCGGCGTTCCTTGACGGTGAACGACGGAAATTCGCCCGAGGTGCCGAGCACGACAACGCCATCGGCGCCGCATTTCTTGTGCCATTGCATTATCGCCGCCATGGCACCGGCGTCGAAATTACCCTTGCTGTCGCACGGGGTGACGGTGGCGACCCAATAAAGCGTCTTGGTCTTGCTGCCGAGTTTGGGCGCCGCCATCGCCGCGCCGGCCAACATGGTGCTGGCGGCGAGCCCGCCGATCATCGCAAGCGTTTCGCGCCGGTTTGTCTGCATTGCTGTGCTCCCCTCGGGCCTGCGGGGCCTTATCGAACCCGTCAGCCTGTAACCGGGATGATTTGTGACGCAAGCCGCCGGGCTTGGCAACGGTTTACGAAAAGGTTGCCGGCTGGCGACTTCAGCCCGCCAGCAGCGACCGGGCGCGCAGCATTTGCGCCGGCGCGGCTTCGGGCTATGCAAGCTGGTATCGAACATGAACAGGATGTTGAACGAGGGCGTGAAAAGTTGAAACGACATCGGTTTTTGCCCGCCATGCCGGTGGTTTTTGACGCTTTGGCGTGGTCGCACCATGCTTAGGCGGCGCAGCGTTTTGGCCGGCATGGCCGCCGGGCTAACGCTGTCGGGCTGTGACAGCGCCTGGCCGCGCGGCGCTAACGGCGAGGAAATGCGGGTCAATTTCTATAATTGGGATACCTACATCGGCGAGACGACGCTCGCCGATTTCAAGGCGGCGACCGGCATCAGCGTGCAGATGAGCCTGTTCGGCAATACCGACGAATTGTTCGCGCGGCTGAAGGCCGGTAACCCCGGGTTCGATGTCATCGTGCCGGCCAATGAATTTGTGACGCGGTTGCGGATTTCGGACATGATCGAACCGCTCGATCACCGCAAAATACCAAATTTGCGCAATATTTTGCCCGACTTCATCGATGTTCCCTATGATCCGGGCCGGCGTTTTTCGGTGCCTTACACCTGGCTGGTGCTCGGGCTGGGCTATCGCAAATCTAAGGTTGATGGTGTTCCCGACAGTTGGAAATGGGTCTTTGATTCCGATCGCTACGCGGGGCGGATCGGGCTGTTCGCCGAAAGCGATGACATCATCCGCGTCGGCGCCAAATATCTTGGCGCCTCGGTGCGCGGCGTAACGCCCGCCATGACCCGGCGGGTGGTGGACATGCTGATCCGCCAGAAACCGCACATCAAGGTTTTTCATCATGACGAGGGCCAGGATCTGCTCGCCGCCGGCGATGTCGATATCGTTGTTGAATATAATGGCGATATTGCGCAGGTGATGGCCGATGATCCCGACATCGGCTTTGTCGTGCCGCGCGAAGGCACGCTGCTCAATTCGGATTGCCTGTGCATTCCAAAAGGCGCGCCGCGGCCTGACAACGCCCATCGTTTCATCAACTATCTGCTCGATGCCAGGGTTTCGGCGGCGATTTCGCGGACGATTCGTTACCCCACGCCCAATGGCGCGGCGCTGGCGTTGATGCCCGATGCGTATCGGCTGAACCCGGTCATCTTTCCGCCCGCCGCCGTCATGGCGCGGGGTGAATATGGCGATTTTGAAGGGATCGCCCGGGCCCAGGCAGTCGATGAAGCCGTAACCGAGATCATGGCGGCATGACCGCCTCGCGCAGCGATAGTTGGCGCGCCTCGCGCAGCGATAGTTGGCGCGCCTCGCACAGCGATAGTTGGCGCGCCTCGCGCGGTGTTTTTGCCATATTGGCCGCGCCGCCGATGCTGTGGCTGTTCGGCTTTTTTCTGGCACCGCTGGCGCTGATCTGGGGCTATAGTTTTGGCGAGAATGTTTCGTTGACGCAAATCGCGGTCAACGGCAGCCTTGGCAATTATGCGCGGGCGATCAAGCCGCTTTATCTCGCCATCATCGGCGAATCGGCAGGGCTGGCGGCGCTGACGACGCTGGTGTGCCTCATCATCGGTTTTCCGGTCGCGGTCGCCATTGCCTTTGCGGCGCCGCGCGCCCGGGTCTGGCTGTTGCTGCTCATCATGCTGCCGTTCTGGACAAATTTGCTGATCCGCACCTATGCGTTGATGGCGGTGTTGCGCCACGAAGGCACGATCAACACGCTTTTCGGCTGGCTCGGGCTGGGGCCGTTCGACCTGTTGCACAACAGTTTCGCCGTGGTGTTCGGGCTGGTTTATGTGCATCTGCCCTTCATGGTGCTGCCGCTTTATGCAGCGCTTGATCGGCTGGATCGATCGCTCATCGAAGCCAGCCTTGATCTTGGCGCCGGGCATATCGCCACCTTTGCCCGCATCGTCGTGCCGCTGGCGCTGCCCGGCATTGTGTCGGGCATCATCATTACCTTCATCCCGGCGCTGGGGGCCTATCTCACCCCCGATCTGCTCGGCGGCACCAACAGCCTGATGATCGCCAACATCATCGAGCGGCAGTTCAAATCAGCGAACGATTGGCCGTTCGGTGCGGCGCTGTCGTTCCTGTTGATGTACCTGACCTTTGCCGCCATCACGTTGCAGGCGCTGCTGGCGCGGCGGCAGGGTGGGCCGCCTGTATGAACGGCCCGCTGGATTATCTTGGTCGCTGGCCGTTGCGGCTGTGGCTTGGTGTTGTCGGGCTGTTTCTCTACGCGCCGCTCGCCATATTGGTTATCTTCAGTTTCAACGATTCAAAGCGGACCTTCATCTGGCGGGGTTTCACGACGCGCTGGTACACTGTGTTGTTCAACGATACCGAACTGTTGATGGCGTTTGGCAATTCACTCACCATCGCGTTGATTTCCACGCTCATCAGCCTGGTGCTCGGCACGTTGGTGGCGCTGTTGTTGTGGCGCTTTCGCTTTCCGGGCAAGGCCGGGGTGGAGGGGCTGTTGGCGCTGCCGATCGTGGTGCCCGAAATTTGCCTTGGCGTGGCGTTCCTGGTGTTTTTTTCGGCGGTACTGCCCTGGCCGACCGACCTTGCCTGGCCGCTCAACCTGGGGGTGATCATCATTGCCCATGTCAGTTTTTCGTTCAGTTTTGTGGCGCTGGTCGTTCGCGCCAGGCTGGCGAGTTTCGATCGTGATCTTGCCGAAGCCGCGCGCGACCTTGGCGCCAGCGAAGCGCAGATTTTCCGCGATATCATGCTGCCGCATCTGCGGCCCGGGCTTGTTGCGGGCGGGTTGCTGGCGTTCACGCTCAGCCTTGATGATTTTGTCATCACCTTTTTCACGTCGGGCCCCGACACGGTGACTTTTCCGGTAAAAGTCTATGCGATGGTGCGGTTTTCGGTAACGCCCGAGGTCAACGCCGCATCGACTGTCTTGATTGTGCTGACCGCCGGGCTGACGGCGTTGGCCCTCAAGCTGCAAAGCAGCGAAACAGCGAAAAAGGCCGGATGAGCAAGCCACCGATCATCCGATTTGAAAATGTCACAAAGGCTTTTGGCAAGGTCATTGCTGTCGATGACGTGACGCTCGACATTCCCGAGGGTGAGTTTTTCGCGCTGCTCGGCCCGTCGGGGTGCGGCAAAACCAGCCTGCTGCGCCTGCTCGCCGGCTTCGAAACCCCGACGCAAGGCCGCATCCTGATCGATGGCGACGATGTCAGCCGGGTGCCGCCCAACCGCCGCCCGGTCAACATGGTGTTCCAGAATTATGCGGTGTTTCCGCACATGAGCGTCGCCCAAAATGTCGGTTATGGCCTGAAGGTCGATGGCGTTGCGGCGGACGAGCGCGCCGCGCGGGTGGCGGACGCCCTGGCGCTGGTCAAGCTTGAAGGGCTTGGCGCGCGTACTCCCGAGCAATTGTCGGGCGGCCAGCGTCAACGCGTGGCGCTGGCGCGGGCGCTGATCAAACGGCCGCGCGTGTTGTTGCTCGATGAACCACTTTCGGCGCTCGATGCCCGGTTGCGTGATGCGATGCGCGCCGAACTGACGCAATTGCAGCAAAAGATCGGCATCACCTTCGTGATGGTCACCCATGACCAGCATGAAGCGCTGGCGATGGCGTGCCGCTGCGGCGTCATGGATCAGGGGCGGTTGCAGCAGGTGGCGACCCCGAACGACCTGTATGAATATCCGACGTCGCGTTTTGTTGCGGATTTCATCGGCCAGGTGAATTTGTTCGAAAGCCGGGTTGAAGCTGATCTGCCCGACCATGCCATCGTGACGGCGCGCGATCTCGATCTGCCGGTCTGGATTGATCATGGCGTCAATGCCGCGCCGGGGACTGCGGTGTGCCTGGCGCTACGCCCCGAAAAAATCGAACTGCACAAACGCGGCGACGAAACAGCACTGGCACCGCGCGTTGGTTCACCGTCGGGATACAACCAGGCTGCCGGCACAATCCGTCACATCAATTATCTGGGCAGCACATCGACTTATGATGTCGAACTGGCGAGCGGGCGGATGGTAACCGCGCTGAGATCGAACCTTACACGCCGGGGCCGGGAGGATTTTGCCCTTGGCGAGGCGGTCTGGTTGGCCTGGCATGCCGCTTCGCCGGTGGTGTTGCCGGCTTGATGGCCAAATTCGGGTCCAGGGCCCAAGGGCCGGTGCCTGACCTGCTCGCGCCGATGATCAGTGATAGCGCCGCAGCAACCCCGCCAGCTTGCCCTGCACGCAAACGCGACTGGCGTCATAGCGTTGCGGTTCATGCGCGGCATTGGCGGGATCGAGCCGCACCACATTCTTCTCGCGATGGAGATATTTCAGTGTCGCTTCCTCGCCGTCGATCAGTGCGACGACGATATCGCCATCGCGGGCATCGTCGCAGCGTTTGATGAGGGCGTAATCGCCATCGAAAATCCCGGCGTCGATCATCGAATCGCCCGATACTTCGAGCGCATAATGGTCGCCTGGCCCCAGCAGCGCGGCGGGTACCGCCATTGATCGGTCGCTTTCCAGCGCTTCGACCGGCAGGCCGGCGGCGATGCGACCGTGTAGCGGCACCACGACCGTATCATTGGCGGCAATCATGGCCTGCACGAACGGCCGCGGCGCAGGCGACGGCGGCACCAGCTTCAGCGTCGGTTTGGCGGTACGCAGCGCCTCGGGCATCTGCAATACTTCGAGCGCGCGGGCCCGGTTGGGCAAGCGGCGAATGAAGCGGCGTTCCTCCAGCGCGTTGATGAGGCGATGGACACCGGATTTGGAACGCAACTGCAATGCGTCCTTCATTTCTTCGAACGACGGCGAAACCCCATCGGCGCGCAGCCGATCGTCGATAAACGTCAACAGTTCCTGTTGTTTGCGCGTCAGCATCGCCACCTCCGTTGAGGAACACATGCGGAACGATTAGGAAACATTTCCGATACTGTCAAGCAGCAGACACGCGACCATGTCCCCGGCCGCCGCCGCCGCCGCGCCGGGCTCGCGGATGATCAGGCAATCGGCCGCCGCCAGCCGACCGAGCAGCGCTGAATCCTGTGCGGCGAACGCCGCGACGCCTGCCGCCGTGCGCTGTGCGCGCAGATGGTCACGGCGCAGGCCATTGGCCGGCAACGGCGCTGCCAACGGCAATTGCACCACAGGCTGAGGGTCGATGCGTCCGCCCAGACGCGCCAGCAGTGGCAGCACGAAAAGCACCGCGCCGACATAGGCCGAAACCGGATTGCCGGGCAGGCCGATGACGCGGCGGCCGCCCAATGTGCCGGCCAGCATCGGTTTGCCCGGCCGCATGGCGATCTTCCAGAAATCGATTTCGGCGCCAAGATCGCGCAGCACGGGGACGACAAGATCGTGATCGCCCACCGACGCGCCGCCGATGGTGATGATGACGTCGCTGTCCGCCGCCAGCAGCGCCGCCGCCAGCGCGTCGCGCCGATCGGGGATGATGCCGGGGTCGCTCACCACCGCCCCGGCAGCTTCGAACAGCGCGCCGAGCATGACGCTGTTGGAGCTGACGATCTGGTCCGCCCCCGGCAGCGTGCCCGGTGGCACCAGTTCATCCCCCGTCGCGATGAGCGTGACGCGCGGGCGGCGCACGACGCTGACACTGCCATGCCCGGCGGCCGCCACAAGGCCAAGCCGCGCCGGGGTCAGCCGGTCGCCAGCGGTGGCAAGCGCGGCGCCGGTGGCAAAATCCTGCCCGGCGGAGCGGATATGGGCGCCGGCGCGCGGCGGGCCATCGCCCGACAGCGCTGCGCCCCCCCCGGTGCGGCTGATATCTTCCTGCACGACAATCGTGTCGGCGCCAGCGGGCAAGGGCGCGCCGGTGAAAATGCGCGCTGCTTCGCCCGGGCCAACATGGCCGGTAAAGCCATGGCCAGCGGCGCTTTCGCCGATCACGTGCCATGGCCCGGCACGATCGGTCCAGCGGATGGCATAACCATCCATCGCGGCGGCATCGAAGGGCGGCTGCGTGAGTTTTGCGGTCAGATCAGCCGCGAGAATCCGCTCGCGCGCGGCGGTGAGCGGCAGTGTTTCGCTCGGCAGCGCGCCAACCCCGGCGAGCAGTTGCGCCAGGGCATCGGCAACCGGCAGCAGTGCCATCAGGGCGCCAGCCATTCGCCGGCCAGCCATTCACCGGAGCGCCCGCCGGATTTCTTGAGCAGGCGCACGCCCGAAATGGTCATGCCGCGGTCCATCGCCTTCGCCATGTCATAGATTGTCAGCAAAGCCACCGAAACCGCTGTCATTGCTTCCATTTCTACCCCGGTGCCATGGGTGGTTATGACGCTGGCGGTGGCGCGCACGCCATCGGCTTCGATGCTGAGATCGACCGTCACGGCATCGAGCGGCAGCGGGTGGCAGAGCGGAATGAGATCGGCGGTGCGCTTGGCCGCCATGATGCCGGCGATGCGCGCCACGGCGAGCACGTCGCCCTTGGCCACCGCCTGATCGCGGATGGCGGTGAGCGCGGCGGCGTTGATGGCGATATGGCCCTGCGCCACGGCTTCGCGGCGTGTCGCCGGCTTGGCCGAAACATCGACCATGCGGGCGGCGCCCTTGGCATCGAGATGAGTCAGCGTCATGCCGGGACAGTCAAGTTTGCGGCATCCGCCGCGAGCCCCAGCAGGTGGCGCGTCGCGGCGGTGACATCGGCCTGGCGCATCAACGATTCACCGACGAGGAAGCTGTTGATGCCAACGGCTTGCAACGCGGTGAGATCGGTGGGGCCGGAGAGGCCGCTTTCGGCGACCAGCGTGCGACCGGGGGTGGTGGCGAGTTCGAACGATGTCTGAAGATCGACTGACAACGTCTTGAGATTACGATTATTGATACCCAAAAGCGGCGTTTTCAGTCTGAGTGCGCGGTCGCGTTCTGCGGCATCATGCACTTCCACCAGCACATCGAGTTTGTGCGCGATGGCGACGGCTTCGAGTTCGGCGGCCTGGGCATCGGAAAGCGCTGCCATGATGAGCAGCACCGCATCGGCACCGATGGCGCGGGCCTCGATGATTTGCCACGGATCGATGATGAAATCCTTGCGGATGACCGGCAGGGTGCAAGCGGCGCGCGCCGCCACCAGATAGGCATCACCGCCAAGGAACCAGCGATCCTCGGTGAGCACCGACAGGCAGGCGGCGCCGCCGGCCTGATAGGCAGCGGCGAGCACGGCGGGATCGAAATCGGCGCGGATCAGGCCCTTTGAGGGGCTGGCCTTTTTGACTTCGGCGATCAGCGCGGCGCGGCCTTCGGTGTGCGCGCGGTGAATGGCGGCGACGAACCCGCGCACCGGGTCGGCGGCGGCAGCGGCGGCTTCGAGATCGGCAAGGCTGCGCGTCGTGCGCGCGGCGGCGACCAGCGTGCGTTTGTGATCGCAGATCATCGCCAGCGTATCGGTCATCGAAAGGCGCTCCAGCGGGCAAGGGTATCGGCGGCGGCGCCCGAGGCGAGTGCAGCGCGGGCGGTATTTGCGGCATCGGCCAGCGTCGTGTCGAGCGCAAGGGCCAGTGCAGCGGCGGAATTGAGCACGACCATGTCGTGATAGGCACCGGTTTCGCCGGCGAGCAAGCGGCGCAGGCTGGCGGCATTGTGCTCGGCATCGCCGCCGGCCAGCGCGGCTTCTGGGTGTTGGCCGACGCCGGCACTGTCGGGGGTGAGGCTCGCGAGTATCGGCGCGGTTTCGCGGTTGAAATGGGCAAAATAACTGGTGCCGGTGACCGTCAGTTCATCAAAACCGTCACCATGGACAACGATGGCGGCATCCGACCCGAGTGCGCAAAGCGCCTGCGCCATGTCGAGAATATGCGCTTGATCATAAACCCCGACCAGTTGCCGTTTCACCCCGGCCGGATTGGCGAGCGGCCCGAGCAGGTTGAAAATGGTGCGGCGGCCGAGCGCGCGGCGCACCGGGGCGACCCGCGCCATGGCGGGGTGGTGGCGGGCGGCATGCAGAAAGGTGATGCCGACGCTTTCAAGGCAAGCGCCGAGCCGATCAAAGGGCAGTTCGGGGATGCCGAGCGCCGCCAGCACATCGGCGGCACCGCTGAGCGACGACGCGGCGCGATTGCCGTGTTTGGCGACCTTTACCCCACAAGCGGCAACGGTGATGGCGACGGCGGTGGAGATGTTGAGGCTGTGCTTGCCATCGCCGCCGGTACCGCAAACATCAATGGCATCAGGGTATTGGAGGGGATTGCTGACACGCGATCGCAGCATCTGCGCGGCGGCAACAATCTCATCGACGGTTTCGCCGCGATCGGCGAGCGCGGTCAGGAAATTTGCCAGCGCCTTGTCATCGGCCATGCCATCGAAAATCCGGCCAAAGGCATCGGCGGCGACATCGGGCGGCAATGGGGCGCCGGCGTCGGGCAGCGGCCGGCTCATGCCGCGTGCGCCAGCGGCTGCATCCCGGCCAGCGTCATGAAATTGGCGAGCATGGCATGGCCATGTTCGGTAGCGATGCTTTCGGGATGGAATTGCACCCCGTGCAGCGGCAGCGTTTCATGGCGCATCCCCATGATGATGCCATCGGGGCTGCGCGCGTTGACGGTGAAACAGGCCGGCAGGTCAGCATCGCGCACGATCAGCGAGTGATAGCGGGTAGCCTGGAATGGCGACGGCAGGCCGGCGAAAATGCCGCTGCCGTCATGGGTGATCGCGCTGGTCTTGCCGTGCATCACTTGTGGCGCGCGCACCACGCTGCCGCCAAAGGCCTGGCCGAGTGATTGATGGCCAAGGCAGACCCCGAGCAGTGGCAGCCGCGCATCGGCCGCAGCGGCGATGAGATCGAGGCAGACGCCGGCTTCACTTGGGGTGCAGGGGCCGGGCGAAAGCAGCACGGCCTGGGGCTTGAGCGCCATCGCCCGCGCGGCGGTAATCGCATCGTTGCGGATGACGTGCGTTTCGGCCCCCAATTCGAGCAGATAATGCACGAGATTGAAGGTGAAGCTGTCATAATTGTCGATGACGAGAATGAGGGGGCGCGAGGTCATGGCATCGGGCTTTAGCGCACGGCGCTGCGCGCGTCATCCGGCGATTGGCCGGTCATCGTATCAAGCGACCTTGACGCCTTTCCAGAACGCCAGCCGGCCCTTGATGTTGCTCGCCGCCGATTTGGGGTCGGCATAATACCAGACGGCATCGGGGTTTTCGGCGCCGCCGGCGACCAGCGTGTAATAGTTGGCGGTGCCCTTCCAGCCGCACACGGTTGTGGTGCTGCTGGGTTTCAACAGCGCCGGATCGACGGCGGCGAGCGGGAAATAGTGATTGCCGTCGACGATGACGGTGTCGTTGCTGTCGGCGATGGTGACGCCGTTCCAAATGGCCTTGGGCATGTCGTTTTCCTTTGCGAGACGGGCGATGCTTATCCGAACCGGGCATAAACAAGAAGCAGCGGCAGTTGCCTGCCGCTGCTTTTATAGGGCGCCGACGTTTTTGGTGGGTCAGGCGACCGCAGGCGCTCGACGGCGCAGCACGCCGCCAACCAACCCGAAGCCGGCGATCAGCATCGCCCATGCCGAAGGTTCTGGAACACTACCAGCCGCGATTACGGTGTCGAAAATACGGATGGAATTGACAAAACCCGGCCCAGCTTCGCCCTGACTTGTGGCGAAATCGTCGCGGAAGAGGTGAAGTTCGCTGTCAACGATACTGTCGGAAAAGTCGTTATAGGAAAATTGCTGCACGCCGTTCACATAACCAGAGGTCAGGCCAGTGGCGTCGCGGGTCAACAGCACGGTTGCGGGCGTGCCGTCGCTGAATACCGCCGGCCCCGTGGCGAAGTTGTAAAAATTCAGTGAAGAACCAAGCGCATACAGACCTAGATCGCTGCTGCGTGCCTTGAAATCGAGGATTTTCTGGTAACCGCCAAGCGCATCCAGATTGAAAATGACTTCGATCGAATAGACCGCCAAATTTGAAAATCCGGTGATCGTGGGTCCACCGTTGGGCGCAAAACTTATGCCTGTGCCGCCGAGCGTGCCATTGTTGGTGAGCAGCAGCGGGCCACCCACAGCATTGGTCGTGTTCCCGTTAAGCTGGAAATCCGCGATCAGTGCCGCCTGTGCTGGCATTGCGATGACCGTCACGGCCAAAATAGCGAGTTTGATGCGCTGCATGGTAGAGCCTCCCCTTTATAGTTGCATTAATTTAACACATTTCTCGGCTCATCGCAAATCCGGACGCGGAGCTGCCGCGGCAAAAAAAGTCGCTATTGGCCAAACCCTGGCGCTGAGGCGGCTTTCAACGCTTCGCGGGCGGCGGCGAGCAAGGCCCCGGCCTTGGCTTCGCATTCGCGCTGTTCATATTCAGCGATACTGTCGGCAACAATGCCGGCGCCGGCCTGGACGTGCATGACGCCGTCCTTGACCACGGCAGTGCGCAGCACGATGCACGAATCCATGGCGCCATCGGGGCTGAAATAACCAACCCCGCCGGCATAGGCGCCGCGCGCTTCGGGTTCGAGTTCGGCGATGATCTGCATGGCGCGCACCTTGGGTGCGCCCGATACGGTGCCGGCCGGAAAGCCCGCCAGCAGCGCATCGATGGCATCGTGTCGAGGGTCGAGCCGGCCGCGCACATTGGAAACGATGTGCATGACATGGCTGTAAAATTCCACCCCGGCGCGATCGGTGACCGTAACGGTGCCGGGCAGCGACACCCGGCCGGTATCATGGCGGCCGAGATCGAGCAGCATCAGATGCTCGGCCTGTTCCTTGGCATCGGCGAGCAGGCTGGCCTTGTTTTGCGCGTCCTCCACGGCATCACGGCCGCGCGGCCTGGTGCCGGCGATGGGGCGGATGGTGACATCGCCATCGCGGACCCGCACGAGGATTTCAGGCGATGATCCGACCAGGGCGAAATCGGGCAGATCGAGGAAATAGAGGAAGGGTGACGGGTTGATGCGGCGCAGCGCCCGATACAGATCGAGCGGCGGCAGCGGAAATGCAACGCTGAAACGCTGCGCCAGCACGACCTGGAAGATGTCGCCGGCAAAGATATATTCCTTGGCGCGCGCCACCATTTCGGCATAGCGCGCCGCGCCGACGACCGGGGTAGCGGTGCCATCGGGCAGATCGGCATTGGCGGCGGCACGCAGCGGCTGGGCGCGAGCGAGGCGGGCCTGTGTCGCCTCGATCCGTTCCACGGCATCGGCATAGGCGGCGCCCGGATCGGTTGCAGCAAAGATCGGCGCGACGATGAACAATTCATCCTTCAACCGATCAAAGACCAGCAACAGCGTCGGCCGCACGAAAATCATGTCGGGCAGGGCGAGCGGCGAGGGGCTGTTGCCCGGCACGCTGGGTTCGACAAGCCGCACCGCTTCATAGCCGATATAGCCGACCAGACAGGCCAGCGCCGGCGGCAACGCCGCGGGCACATCGGCGCGGGCCTCGGCGACCAGCGCGCGCAAGGCCAGCAGCGCGCCGCCGGGCACGGGCTCAAAGGCGTTGCGGTCCTGCCGCCATTGGCGATTGATTTCCGACTTGTCGCCGCTGGCTCGCCAAACGAGATCGGGATCGAGACCGAGCAGCGAATAGCGGCCGCGCACCTGACCGCCCTCGACCGATTCGAGCAAAAAGCTGCCGCTTTGCGCTTCGCCAAGCTTGAGCATCGCCGAAACCGGCGTTTCGGTGTCGGCGACGATGCGCGTCCACACCAATTGCGCCTGGCCCTGGCCAAGCGCCGCGATGGCGCTGTCCCGATTGGGGGCTATGCTGCCGAAATCGCCCAAGTTACGGCGTGCCGGTATCAAGGCCCGACAGGCGACGGGTGATGGCGGTGATCGTCTTTTGATTGCGGCTGGTGCCCAGCGCGCGTTCGGCGGCGGCGGCAAAGGCGGCGGCAAATTCCTCGGGCAGTTGCGAGGCAATGTCACGGCGACCAGCTTCGAGCAGGCCGGGGACGGCGTCGATCTTGCCCGGTTCGATGGCACTGGTGTTGATCAGCACCCAGCCCTGGCCACCCGGCAGCACCTGAACGCTGCCCTTGGGGGTTTCGAGAAACGCCTGGATGATCGGCGGCACCTGCTGTTGCTGCGCGACATCGAGCCGGCGGCCAACCAGCGGTTGCGCCGGCGCCAGACCCTGGGCTGCCAGCGCTGCATCAAAGGCCATGCCCTTGCGCACCGCTGCGACCACGGCATCGGCCTTGCCACGCGCGGCGGCCATTGCCTTGGCCCGCGCCGCGCCATCGGCAACAGCGCCGCGCACCTCGGCAATCGGCTGCGGTGCCGCCGGGGTGACCGCCATGGTTTCGATGACGATCAATTTGCCGGCGCCCATATCTTCAACGGCGGCACCATCGCCGGGTTCATGGCGAAACGCCTTGGCAGCGATGGCGATGGCGTCGGCGGGCAATGGCGTCACGCCCGGCGCGGTGCCGTCTTTTGTTACCGGCGTTTGCGTCAGAATCGTCAGTTTTTGTTCGGCAGCGATATCGGCAAAGCTTTTGCCGGCTTCGACGCCATCATCGATGGCGGCCACAAGGTCACTGAGCGCGGCCGTGCCGGCGGCAGTTTTGAGATCGGCTTCCACCGCCGGACGGGCCTGCGCGAGGGTCTTGCCGGCGGCGCCCAACGCCGCGACGCGTACGACGTGCCAGCCATAGGCGGTCTTGATCGGAGCCGTGATGCTGCCGACCGTGGCGGCAAAGGCGGCATCGGCCACGGCCGGGCTGGTTGCCTTGCCAAAAGCGTCGCGCGATTGTTCGCCAAGGTCGATATCGGCGGCACCAAAGCCGGCGAGGCGCTGGGCAGCTTTGGCAAAGCCTTCGGCGGCGGCGGCTGCGGCGACTGCCTTGGCCTTGGCTTCGTCGGGGACCACGACCTGTTCGAGGCGGCGGGTCGCGGAGGCGCCATATTTGGCCGGGTCTTTGGCATAGGCAGCAGCGATCTGCGCCTCGGTCACGGTGGCGGCGGCGATGATGCCAGCGCTGTCGATTATGGCGTAGCGATAGGCGCGGCGTTCGGGGATGATGAAACGCGCCTTGTTGTCGGTATAGAATTTGGTGATTTCGGCTTCGGTCGGCGGTGCGGTGACGGCGACCGGCACCAGGGCGACGCCGCCGCGGTGGATGTCGACCAGCATTTGGGCATAGGGCCGCGCCATGTCCGCCGGCACGCCGAGCGCTGCCGTGACGGGCGTGAGCAATTGTTTGCGGACCAGATCGCCGGCGATGCCTTGATGCAGTTCGGCTTCGGTCAGTTGCTGGCCGGCGATGACGCGGCGATAGGTGGCTTCATCGAACTTGCCGCCGCTTTGAAAGGCCGGGATGCCGGCAATGACGCCGCCGATGGCGCGCTCCGACGCCGCAACGCCGGCCTTTGCCGCCAGGGTTTCGACCGCTGTCTGGCCGATAAGCTGATCGACCGCGACCGCGACCGCGCCTTGTTTGGCAAAATCGGTCTGGCTGACGCCGGGGTTTGATTGGCGGGCGTTGCGGACCAGCCTGTCAAAGGCCTTGAGCACGTCTGCCTCGGTGACGACCTTGTCACCGACCTTGGCGACCGACCCGACCGGGCCGCCGCCGCTGAACGGATCGCCGATGCCGGTGATGGCGAAGGCGACAAGCACCAGCGCGAGCAGCAGCAGGACTGGCCAGCTGGTCAACCAGCGACGAATGAAGGTGATCATGGGATTATCATTACCAGTTACGCAATGGTGGCGGGTTGTAACGAGCGCGGCGGCTTGCCACAAGACGCGCTGGAACGAGATGGGGATAGAAGCGCAATGGCGTTGATCGTGGGCAATTGGAAGATGAACGGCCTTGGCGAATCGATCACCGAGATCGCCGCCATGGCTGCGGCGCGCAGCGACCTGTGGGTGGCGCCGCCGTTCACGCTGATCGATCGCGCCGTCATCGTGGCGGCGGGCGCGGTGCGGATCGGCGGGCAGGATTGCCATGCCGCCCTCGCCGGCGCGCATACCGGCTGTGTTTCAGCAGCGATGCTTGCCGATATGGGGGCGAGCTTTGTCATCGTCGGCCATAGCGAACGCCGCACGGATAATGGTGAAAGCGATGCCGATGTCCGCGCCAAGGCCGGGGCGGCGCAGGCGGCGGGGTTGCAGGTCATCCTGTGCATCGGCGAGACGGGGGCGCAGCGCGATGCCGGGCAGGCCGAAGCGGTGGTCGCGGCGCAACTCGCCGGGTCATTGCCTGAAAGCGCCGAAGGGTTGATCATCGCCTATGAACCGGTGTGGGCGATCGGCACCGGGCGCACGCCGACGCCGGAAGATGTGGCGGCGATCCATGGCTTCATCCGCGCCCGGCTGGTCGCGCATTATCCATCGGCGGGGAAGGGGCTGCGCATCCTGTATGGCGGCTCGGTCAAGCCCGACAATGCCGCGCTGCTGCTTGGCCAGCGCAATGTCGGCGGTGCGCTGGTTGGCGGTGCGAGCCTTGTCGCGGCCAGTCTGGTGGCGATTGCCGTGGCGGCTGCCCGGGGTTGAAGCTTCACGAGGTTTCTGGCGCAAAAAAACAACGGGGTCCCGGGTCAAGCCCGGGATGACAATTTGCTGCCGGGGCATTGGCAACCCAGCCGCGCCTTGCCCAAAGCCGGCAGCATCGCTACATCGCGCGCTTGCATCGTCGCCCCGAAAGATAATCTGACGTGATCACCTTCCTGCTTATTGTCCATACGCTCATCGCCATCGGCCTTGTCGGCGTGATCCTGTTGCAGCGTTCGGAAGGCGGCGGCCTTGGCATTGGCGGCGGCACTGGCGGTGGCATGATGTCGGCGCGGGGCGCAGCCAATCTGCTGACCCGGTCAACGACCGTGCTGGCGACGTTGTTCATCGTGTCATCGATTGTGCTCGCCGTGCTGGCCGCCGGGACCAACAAGCCCAAGACGATCGATACCAGCCTTGCGGTACAAAGCAGTGCCCCCGCCGCCGCACCCGCTGCCCCGGCACCCGCGCCAGTTCCGGCAACCGGCGTGCCGCTCGTCAACTGATGACCGATTCCGCGCCGCCCGCATCGGCGCGGCCGATTTCACAGGCGCGCCAGATCCTGGGTGGATCGGCCGGCAACCTGGTCGAATGGTATGACTGGTATGCCTATTCGGCCTTTGCGCTGTATTTTGCGCCCAGCTTTTTTCCCAAGGGCGATGCACTGGCGCAGGCGCTGAATACCGCGGCGGTGTTTGCCGTGGGTTTTTTGATGCGGCCGATCGGCGGCTGGATTCTTGGCGTTTATGCCGATCGCAAGGGCCGCAAGGCGGCGCTGACGCTTTCGGTGGCGATGATGTGCGCGGGGTCGCTGCTTATCGCTGTGTCGCCGACCTATGACCAGGTCGGGCTGTTTGCGCCTTTTCTGCTGCTGTTTGCGCGGCTGGTGCAGGGGCTTTCGGTCGGCGGCGAATATGGTGCCTCGGCGACCTTCATGGCCGAAGTTGCCGATGAACGCCGTCGCGGGTTTCTGGCGAGTTTTCAATATGTCACGTTGATCGGCGGGCAGTTGCTGGCGCTGGCGCTGCTGGTGGCGTTGCAAGCGACCCTGACCGAGGCGGAACTCGAAGCCTGGGGCTGGCGCATACCCTTTGTCGTTGGGGCGGCCTGCGCGGTGCTGGTGTTCTTCCTGCGCCGCAGCCTGGTTGAAACCGAAGCCTTCAAGAACGTCGATGCGGCGGCCAGGCAGAGCCTTGTCCGCCAGTTGCTGGCGCACCCGCGCGCCTTGGCGACGGTGCTGGCGCTGACAGCGGGGGGGAGCCTGGCTTTCTATACCTTCACGACGTACATGCAGAAATATCTGGTGCTTAGCGCCGGGTGGAGCAAGCCGCAGGCGACCAGCGTGTCGGCGCTGGCGCTGGTCGGCTACATGCTGCTGCAACCTTTGTTCGGCGCGCTTTCGGACCGGATTGGCCGGCGGCCGTTGCTCATCACCTTTGGCGTGCTTGGCACGCTGCTGACCATTCCGGCGATGACCGCAATCGGCCGGGTCAGCGACCCGTTGACCGGCTTTATCCTGATCATGGCGGCGCTTACGGTACTGAGTTGTTACACGGCGATTTCGGGGGTGGTGAAAGCCGAGATGTTTCCGGCCGCCATCCGGGCGCTGGGAGTCGGACTGCCCTATGGTATCGGCGTTGCGGTGTTTGGCGGATCGGCCGAATATGTTGCGCTGGCGTTCAAATCGGCGGGGCATGAGGCGGGCTTTTTCTGGTATGTTGCCGGCATGTGCGGCATCGCCCTGATCGCGGCGCTGCGCCTGCCCGATACCAAGGCGAATTCACGGATCGAGACGTAGACACACACGGCAGCAATAATTGGGGGCACGCCCCCGGCAATTTCGCTTTGCCGCGGCCGTTGACGCGCTAGGATAGCCTATGTCGCGCACGCAATTTCTCATGACCGCTGCCAGCCTGGTTGGCCTGTCGCTGCTCGGCGCTTGCGGCGGCGGTGGCGGCGTCAATCCGATTCCGACCCCCGCTCCGGCGCCGACGCCCACACCCGTACCGACACCCACACCAACGCCAACCCCGACCACCAATTTCGATACCGCTGAATTTCGTCGCTCCAATGCGGTGACGGCGTCGCTCGCCATCGGCGCTTACAATGCCGGGGCGACCGGCGCGAATGTCACGGTTGCCGTCATCGACAGCGGTGTCGATGCCACCAGCCTTGAATTTGCCGGGCGAATCTCGCCGCTCAGCCGTGATGCCGCCGGCAACCGCGGGGTGGGCGATGAAGACGGGCATGGCACCGAAGTGTCGGGCATCCTGCTCGCCGCGCGCAACAATAGCGGTATCCATGGCGTCGCCTTTGCCGCCACGCTGCTGTCGATTCGTGCCGACAGGCCGGGTAGTTGTGCCACCACCGAAGGCTGTGCCTATCTCAGTTCGGCCATCGCATCGGGTATTGACACCGCAACGACCGCCGGGGCCCGGGTGATCAACCTGTCGCTGGGTGGGCCGAGCGTGAATTTCGCCATCGCATCGGCGCTTGGTCGGGCGACGAGCAGCGCCGCCGTTGTGGTTATTTCCGCCGGCAATGATGGCAAGACCGAGGTTGACCCGTTCGCATCGTCGGGGGTCGCTGCCGCTGCGCCCGGCACGGTGATTGTCGCTGGTGCGATTGATGAGCAACGCGTGATTGCCGATTTCAGCAACCGCGCCGGCGCGGTGGCAAACAGTTATCTCGTCACGCTGGGTGTCAGGGTGCGCAGCTTTGATGAAACCGGCACGCCGTTTCTGTACAGCGGCACGTCGGAGGCGGCGCCGATCATTTCCGGGGCGGCGGCGTTGCTCGCCGGGGCATTTCCGACGCTGAGCAACGTCCAGATCGTCGATATCCTGTTGCGCACTGCCGATGATCTGGGCGCGCCGGGCACCGATGCCATTTATGGCCGCGGCGCGCTCAATATCACCCGGGCGTTTCAGCCGATCGGCGGGCTTTCGGTGGCGCAGGTCGGCTTGCCGATCAATGGCATAACCGGCGCGCTGGGGGCGCCGCTGGGCGATGCGGGGGCAACCGGGGCGGCGTTGGCGCGCGTCGTGGCGCGCGACGCCTATGAACGACCCTATGCCATCAACGTCGCGGCGGCATTGCGCCGTGATCCTGCCGGCCGGCTGGCCAATAGCCTGTTGGGCGATAGCCTGCGCAGCACCGGTGCGCGGCTGGGGGCGGCAACGCTCAGCTTTGGCGTGCGCGGCGATGCCCCGGTGCTGGCGGCCGATCAGGGCTGGCGCGGCGCGGTGCTGGCGGCGGGCAATCCCGTGGCTGAGCGGCGCGGGCAGTTGGTATCGGGTCGCGCGCTGCTGGCGCTGGCGGGCGGGCGGACGCTGACGCTGGGCTTTGGTTCCGGCCTGTCGGGGTTGGCTGATGCCGCCACCGGCGCACCTGGCGCGCCGGAAACGCTGGTTGCCGGGCAGATTGCGCGTTTTGGGGCGTGGCAACGCGATCTTGCCGGCGCGGTGCTGGCGCAGCGCTGGGGTGGCTGGACCGCCAGCCTGGCCATCGGCGAAACCCGGGCGGGGCGGGTGGCGGGGCCGGACGCCCAGCTTTTGGGTGATGCCCGCGCCAGCCGCGCCGTGCTGCGTCTTGACCGGCAATTCGGCGCGCTGTCGCTCGGTCTGGCGGGCGAACGCATCGATGAACGCGGCGCGCTGTTCGGTTCGCGGTTGGCGGCGCCGTTCGGGGTGACCGGTGGCACGACCAGCAGCGCGGCGCTCAACGCCTATTGGCAGCATGGTGGCTGGTCGGTGTCGGGCGAAGCGCGAATCGGCACGACCAGCGCCGATCTGACGGGTAGCGGGCTGGTCCAGCGCCTGTCGGGGCTGACCAGCACGGCGGCGCGGTTGAGCCTGACCCGGGCGGGGGTGCTTGGCGCCGATAGCCTGAGTTTGACCGTCGCGCAGCCGCTGCGCGCCGGCGGTGCCGTGTGGCTGGCGCTGGGCGGTGATGCGCCTGAATCGATTCGGCTGGCGCCCAGCGGCCGTGAAATCGCCTCGGAGATTGGCTATACGCGGGCGCTGGGGCCGGGGTGGTTGAGTCTCGGGCTGTTCTGGCGTGACCAGCCCGGCCATATCGCCAATGCCGCCGCCGACGCGGGCGCGGCGCTGCGCTTTCGGCTGGGGCTTTGAGGCTTGGCCGTTTTGGTGCTGATTCGTAGTCGTCAGCAAACCTGCCGACCCGCTCACGCTGAGCTTGTCGAAGCGCGTCGGTGCCTGGGCGCTTCGACAAGCTCAGCGTGAGCGGGTTGTGAGGTTCAGCGTGAGCGGGTTGGGAAGGCTGCTCAATCTGGCTGCGATCTTATCTTGCGCGCGACTGCCAACGCGGGCGCTTATCCACAAACAAGTTTGCCATCCCCACTGGCGCTATGGCGCCAAACCGGGCTAGGACTTTTCTCCCATGACCCGGTTTATTTTCATCACCGGCGGCGTGGTCTCTTCGCTTGGCAAGGGCCTGATGGCCGCCGCGTTGGCTGCGTTGCTGCAAGCGCGTGGCTATTCGGTCCGCATCCGCAAATTCGATCCGTATCTCAATGTTGATCCCGGAACGATGTCGCCGTATCAGCACGGCGAAGTCTATGTGACCGACGATGGCGCCGAGACCGATCTCGATCTGGGGCATTACGAACGCTTCACCGGCGTGGCGTCACGGCAAACCGACAATATCACCTCGGGGCGCGTCTATCAGGACATTATCGCCAAGGAGCGCAAGGGCGAGTTCCTGGGTGCCACCGTGCAGGTCATCCCGCACGTCACCGACGCCATCAAGGCCTTTGCGCTGGCGGAAACCGAAGGGCTGGATTTCGTGCTGTGCGAAATCGGCGGCACGGTGGGCGATATCGAATCACTGCCGTTCCTCGAGGCGATTCGCCAGCTTGCCGCCGATGTCGGGCGGGCCAATGCGGTTTATATCCATTGCACGCTGGTGCCCTATCTGGCGGCGGCGGGGGAATTGAAAACCAAGCCGACCCAGCACAGCGTCGCCGAATTGCGCGGCATCGGTATCCAGCCGCATGTGCTTGTCTGCCGGTCCGAACATCCGCTGCCCGACAGTGATCGCGCCAAGATCGCGCTGTTCTGCAATGTCGCCAAGGAAGCCGTGATTGCCGCGCTCGATGCGCCGAGCATTTATGATGTGCCGCTGCAATATCATGCCGAAGGGCTCGATGATCAGGTGCTGGCGGCCTTCGGCATCGATGATGCGCCGCGGCCGGAACTGGCGCGTTGGTCGGGTATTACCGAAGCGCTGCACAACCCCGAAGGCGAAGTCACCATCGGCGTCGTTGGCAAATATACCGGCATGAAGGACGCGTATAAATCGCTGACCGAAGCGCTGGTGCACGGCGGTATCGCCAACCGGGTCAAGGTCAATATCAAGTGGCTCGACGCTGAAGAGTTCGAGCGTGAGGATGTCGCGGTGCGGCTCGAACCGATGCACGGCATACTGGTGCCCGGCGGTTTTGGCGAACGCGGTTCCGAAGGCAAGATTGCCAGTGTGCGCTTTGCCCGCGAACGCGACGTGCCGTTTTTCGGCATCTGCCTCGGCATGCAGATGGCCTGCATCGAGGCAGCGCGTAACCAGGCCGGCGTGACCGGCGCCGGCACGACCGAATTTGGCCCCACCACCGAACCCGTGGTCGGCATGATCACCGAATGGATGAGCGCTGCTGGCCTGCAAGTGCGCGAAGCCGGCGGTGACATGGGTGGCACGATGCGGCTCGGCGCCTATCCGGCGCGGCTGGCGGGCAACAGTGTCGCCGCATCGATCTATGACAGTGCCGAGATCAGCGAGCGCCATCGCCATCGCTATGAGGTCAATATCGGCTATCGCGAGCGGCTGGAGGCGCAGGGGTTGATGTTTTCGGGGATGTCGCCCGATGGCCTGCTCCCCGAAATCGTCGAGCGGCCCGACCATCCGTGGTTCATCGGGGTGCAGTTCCACCCCGAACTGAAATCGAAACCCTTTGATCCGCACCCGTTGTTTGCCGGCTTTATTGCCGCGGCGGTGCGCCAGAGCCGGCTGGTCTAGGCACAATTTCATTCAAGCGGGGTTGTCATGCCAGCGAAGGCTGGCATCCAGTGTGCATGGCGGACTGAATTGGCCCCGTTAACGACGCTGGATGCCAGCCTTCGCTGGCATGACAAGTGAAAAGGCGCTGCCGCACATGCTTTGCCCTTCGCGGCGGGCCTGCTATGGCTGCCGCAAAGCTGGTCGCTCGCGGCCAATTCCAGCAGGTTGATGTAGATGAGCGTAATTCTCGGGCTGAACGCCTTTCACCCGGATGCAGCGGCGTGCCTGGTGGTTGATGGCAAACTGGTCGGCGCCGTGGCCGAAGAACGGCTGGGCGAACGCTTCAAGCATTCGCCCGAATTTCCCGAACATGCGGTGCGCTGGCTGTTGGCGGACAATGGCCTCAAGCTGGCCGATGTCACCCATGTCACCATGGCGCGTGACCCAAAGGCCAATCTCGCCGCCAAGGCAAAATGGACGCTGAGCCAGGGCGCCTTTGGTACAGCGGTCGACCATCTCGTCCGGCGCGGCAAGACCAAATCGATGATCGAACGGCTGGCCGAGTTTTGCGGTGAAGATGCCGGGGCGCAGCGGTTCGAGACTATCCCGGTCGAACATCATCTCGCGCATATCGCCAGCGCCTATTATGTGTCGCCGTTCGAAAGCCTGACCGCTGGTTTTTCCTATGATGCGTCGGGCGATTTTGCCTCGGCGATGGCGGCGCGCTGCGAAGGCACCAGCATCACCCCGCTCGGCAAAGTGACGCTGCCCGACAGCCTGGGGTTCTTTTACACCGCCATCTGCCAGTTCATCGGTTTCGATCGCTTTGGCGAGGAATACAAGGTCATGGGCCTCGCGCCCTATGGCGAGGACAAATATGGCGATGTCATGCAGCGCATGATCGAATTGACGCGCGATGGCTGGTTCCGGCTCGGCAAGGGCTATTTCGGCATGCATGAAAAGCGCGATGCCGCGCCCGGCGAGCGCCTGCACGTCGATACATTATTCGGCGATCGCATGGTCGCTGAACTCGGCGCCGCGCGGCGCCGCGATGATCCGTTGACCCAGCGCGAGATGGACATTGCGCGCTCGGCGCAGGTGCGTTTTGAAGAAGCCATCGTGCATTGCCTCAAGCATCTCCACACCCGGATTCCAACCGGGCAACTGGTGATGGCCGGCGGCTGCGCGCTCAACGGTGTCGCCAATGCCCGGATTTTGCGCGAAACGGCTTTCACGACGCCTTATCTTCAGGCCGCC
Organism: Sphingomonadales bacterium; assembly: GCA_038328515.1. Lineage (GTDB taxonomy): Bacteria > Pseudomonadota > Alphaproteobacteria > Sphingomonadales > Sphingomonadaceae > Sandarakinorhabdus. The sequence goes on along the minus strand of JBBQMB010000003.1, from coordinate 6,685 downwards.
GCTTCGGACGATGGGGCATGTGTGGGCGCTGCCTATCATGTCTGGCACCAGGTGCTGGGCCGCAAGGAACGCTTCCATATGGAGCATGCGGCCTGGGGGCCGGGCTATTCTGACGACCGGATCAGGAAGGTCGCCGACGAATCGGGCTTTGCCGTCACGGTTTGCGCCGATGATGATGAACTGGTCGAAATCGCTTCGGGGCTGATCGCCGACGGGCTGGTCACCGGCTGGTACCAGGGCCGCAGCGAATGGGGCCCGCGGGCGCTGGGCAATCGTTCGATTCTCGCCAACCCGGCGATTCTGACGATGAAGGACACCATCAACGCCAAGATCAAGCGGCGCGAAGGCTTTCGGCCGTTTGCGCCATCGGTGCTGCGTGAAATGGTGCCGGTATACTTCGAACAGGATGTCTACAGCCCGTTCATGATGCACGTCGTCAAGCTCAAGCCCGAATGGCATGCGCGGTTGCCGGCGATCACCCATGTCGATGGCACCGGGCGGTTGCAGAGCGTCGATTCGGCGTCGAATGGGCTTTATCACAAGCTGATCACGGCTTTTCACCGCCGCACCGGCATCGGCATGGTGCTCAACACCAGCTTCAATGAAAATGAGCCGGTGGTCGATACGCCCGAACAGGCGCTCGCCTGTTTTGCCCGGACCGAGATGGATGCCTTGTGCCTTGGCCGGTTTATCCTGCAAAAACAGGCCTGAAAGCCGCGTTGACTGGCGGATGCCGATTAATTCGAAGTTTTTTTTCATTTCGAGCCTGCGCAGGCATCGCGACGAATTGACACAGGCTAGTGTCAAGCTAAAGTGTCACTTGCATGAGAGGTGCGGCGGGGGGCGGATCCGAGGTTCGGACGTTCATGACGCAAGGACCATGTACCGACAGGTGGCGGCCGTGACGGCATTCACCTGGCTTGGTCGACGGCGGCAACGCCGGTGGTCGGGCACTTAGCGAAGTCATGAAGGGAGTCGCCACGATGGCAGATGATAATGAACGGGTTTACCCGACGGGGCTGACCCCGAAGGAAGCCGAGGAGATTCAGAACGGCCTGATGTGGGGCACCCGCATCTATGCCGCGATCGCGATCCTCGCCCACATCTTGGCGTATATGCTTACGCCTTGGCTCAAGTAAGGGAGAGCGACCATGAATGAAGGAAGAATTTGGCTTTACGTCAAACCGACCGTCGGTATCCCGCTGTTCTTTTTGGGCTTTATGCTCGCAGCGCTACTGGTGCACGCGTCGATTCTGTATAACACGACCTGGTTTGCTGCCTTTTTTCAGGGTGGCGCACCAGTCGCTGCTGCTGCCGCTCCGGCTGCTGCGCCGGCCATGGAAGCCGCGCCAGCTGCTGCGCCGGCTGAAGCACCCGCCGCTCAGTAGGCAAATTCGCGCCGGGCAACCGGTGTCGATCCGAGAGGCCGGAGTCGCAAGACTCCGGCTTTTTCGTGTGTTGGGAGCAGGCGTTTCGAGCGTGCTGCGCAATCGACCTTGTCATCCCGGGCTTGACCCGGGACCCGGCTTCTTGTCGGCAGTTCAAGAAAAGCTGGGTCCCGGGTCAAGCCCGGGATGACAATCGAGGTAGACCGAAGTTCGCCCTACGCCGCCGCTCTCGACCGGCCCAGCAGTGGCAGCATCGCCACCACAGTCGCCGCCAGCAGCGCAATTTCAAGCGCATAGACCCAGACATAGCCATTGGCGACCGTCGGCCAGCCCTTGGCCAGCGGCAGATTGGCAAAACCATCGCGCAGGCTGCCGCCCAGCAGCGCGCCGAGCCCGGCGGCGGTCGCCTGCACGGCGCCCCACGCACCCATCGCCATGCCGACCTGATTTTTTGGCGCATAATTCATCGTCGCCGTCAGCGTGCCATGGCCGAACAGGCCCGCGCCAAAGCCGATCAGCAACACGCCGAGCGAGAACATCGTCACCGACTGATTTTGTGCCGAGATGATCACCATCATGAACGCGGGCAGGCCGACCATCGCGCCGCCGCTCGCCATGCGGAACGGGTCGGCGCCCTTGCTCAGCACTCTTGAGGCGAGCGCAAAGCCGATCAGGCTGCCGCCGGCAAAGATGGCGGTCAGCTTGGTGGTCGCGCCGACGCCCAGCCCAAGCACCTGCCCGCCATAGGGTTCAAGCAGCACATCTTCCATGGTGAAGGCGAGCGTGCCGAGGCCGATCGCCACCAGCCGGCGCATCGCCTGCGCCTGGACGATGAAAGCGTCCCAACTTTCCTTGAAGCCGGGTTCCACCGGCGGCGGCGTGGTGCGCAAATGTGCCGGTTGCCGCGCTTCCTGTTTCCAGGTGGCGACGAGATTGAGGATGACAGTGATCACCGCCGAGGCCTGGATGACTTGAATCAACCGGCCCGGCGAGAAATCAACGAGGAACGCCCCGAACACCAGCGCACTCACAATCGAGCCAAGCAGCAGCATGACATACATCAGCCCGACAACATTGGGCTGGTCCTTTTCAGGGGCGAGGTCTGTGGCCAGCGCCAGCCCGACCGTCTGGGTGATGTGGATGCCGGCGCCGACGAGCAAAATCGCCAGCCCGGCGCTCAACCGGCCGACCCATTCCGGCGCCAGCGACGCCTGCATCGATCCGGCGAGCACCAGCAAGGCAAAGGGCATCACCGCAAGGCCGCCGAACTGCACGATGGTGCCGCGATAGATATAGGGCACCCGCCGCCAGCCGAGCGCCGATTGATGGGTATCGGATTTATGGCCGATGAGAGCGCGGAACGGCGCGAACAGCAGCGGCAGCGACAGCATGACGCCGACCAGCGTCGATGGCACCCGCAATTCCACGATCATGACGCGGTTGAGCGTGCCGACCAGCAATGTCAGCGACATGCCGACCGAAACCTGGATCAGCGACAGCCGCAACAGCCGGCTGAGCGGCAGATTTTCGCTCGCGACATCGGCAAAGGGCAGCACCTTGCTGCCCCAGCCCATCCACAGCTTCATGACGCGCTGGTTCATCGGGCTGAGCGGTTTGGCCGTGGTCATGCCTTGATCAGCTTCGGCCAAAATTCATCCCCCCGGTGCGCTTGTCGCTTGCGGCGCAAACTGGACTGGCGACCCGGTTTTTACAAGCTGCGACACGCATCGGATGGTCGCAAATGCCAGCATGGTCACGCCACTCGGCACGCGCCTACCATTCGAGGCAGATCTTGCCGAAATGCGCCCCCGAAGCCTGGTGGCGAAAGGCATCGGCGATGTCCTCAAGCGCAAAACTGCGGTCGATGACCGGCGTGATGCCATTGGCATCGATGGCGCGGATCATCGCCTGCTGCTGTTCGCGGCTGCCCACTGTCAGCCCGTTGATGCGGACGTTACCGGCCATGATCGCCGCTGTGGCCACCGGCCCGGCAAACCCCGCCAGCACGCCGATAAGGGCGATATTACCGCGCAGGCGTGTGGCGGCGATCGATTGCGCCAGCGTGCCGGCGCCGCCGATTTCAACGACATGATCGACACCGCGGCCGCCGGTCAGCGCCCTTGCGGTTTCGCCCCAGCGTTCGTCGGATTTGTAGTTGATGAGATGGTCGGCGCCGAGCGCTGCCAACCGATCGAGCTTGGCCGGCGACGACGAGGTGGCGATCACCGTCGCGCCTGCCGCCTTGGCGAATTGCAGCGCAAAGATCGAGACGCCGCCGGTGCCCTGGACCAGCACGGTTTCGCCGGCCATCAGGCTGGCTTCGCAAAAAAGCGCGCGCCAGGCGGTGAGCGCGGCGCAGGTGAGCGTCGCGGCCTGGGCATGGCCATAGCCCTTGGGGACATGGGTGAAGCTGGTTGCCGGGGTGACGACTTCTTCGCGGGCATAGCCATCGCAGCGGTCACCCGGCACCTGCGCGAGCTTGGCCAGCGTCATGTCGCCGCCGATCCAATCGGGGAAAAAGGTGCTGACAACGGCATCGCCCACGGCAAATTCGGTGACGGCGCTGCCGATTTCGGTCACGACGCCGGCGCCGTCCGACATCGGGATGCGCCCCGAAGGCGTCGGGATGCCACCAAGGCAGACGATATAATCATGATAGTTGAGCGAACTGGCGTGGAGGCGCACGCGGATATCACCCGGCCCCACCGGGTCGCTTTCGGCCGTGGTGACGGTCAGATTGTCGAGCCCGGCGGCCATGAGTCGAATTGCGCGCATGTTGGTCATCCCCTGCTTGTGGTGCCGATGACGGCTTCGCCCGCCAGCGTCGTGCGGTGCATTACCCGCAAATGCCCGTCATAGCCGCCCTCGGCAAAGTGCAGCGTCACCCGATTGTCCCACATTAACAGGGTGTCGGGCGCCCAGCGATGGCGGAACACGAATTGCGGTTGGGTGATATGGCGGAACAAATGGCCCAGAATGGCATAGCCTTCGTCACGGGTCATGCCGGCAAGGCCGATGGTATAGACCGGCGAACAGTAAAGCGCGCGGCGGCCGGTGACGGGATGCACGCGGACCAGCGGGTGCGCCTGCACGGCCTCGGCGGCTTCACCGGTGATGATCTGCATGGTGCGCGTCGCGGTTTCATTGGCATAGATGCCATCGCGGCCATAGGGCAGTCGCGCCGAATGCAGCCCCGTCAGCCCGTCGCACAGCCGCTGGAAGGCCGGCGAAAGCGCGTCATAGGCCGCAGCACAATCGGCGAACAGCGTGTCACCCCCCACCGGCGGGATGATTTTGCCGTGGAGAATGGTGGCGGCCGGGGGCTCATGTTGAAAGCTCCAGTCACTATGCCAGCCGGCGCCGAAATTGGGCGCGGTTTCATCGGTCTCGCGGCGCAACTCGAGGATGTGCGGGCGCCCGGGCAGCGGCTTGATGAACGGGTCGACGCCGAATTCGCCGAACTGGCGGGTAAAGCCTTCTTGCTGATCGAGGGTCAGCGGCTGGCCGGGAAAGGACAGCACGCCATGGGCCGCGAACGCCGTCTTTACAGCGGCGCGTGTCGCCGCGGGCAGGGGCACCGCGAGGTCAAGCCCGGTGACGGTGGCGCCAAAGCCCGACGCCATGGCTGCCACCTGCAACGTCATGCGCAATACGCCGTGGCGCGGGCGTGCCAATCCTTGATCGCCGCCATGTCATCGCCGGCCGCGATCCCGATCCAGTTGCCGAAATCCACGATCGACAACAGTGCGATATCGGCCATGGTGAAGCGTGCCCCGGCGAGCCAATCGCGCCCCTGCAACTGGCCATCGAACCAGCCCAGAGCCGCCGCTGCCTGAACGCGGGCAGCAGCCCCCATCGCCGGGATTTGCTGGACCAGCGCTGCGGTCATCGGGTGATCATGCTGCCAGGCAAGCCCGACCGGCGTGCCGAGCATGGTTTCGGCACGGCGAATCCACATATCGGTTTCGGCGCGTTCAAAGGCGTTGCTGCCGAACAGCGGCGGTTCGGGGTGCAATTCATCGAGATAGCGGCAGATGCTGATGGTTTCGGCGATGACGCGGCCATCATCGAGCACCAGAAACGGCACCTGGCCGCGCGGGTTGAGCGCCAGCACCTCGGTCGATTTATGCTCGCGCTTGAACAGCGATAGCGGTGTTTCGGGGATGCTGAGGCCCTTGACGCGCAGGAAGGCCGATACCCGGCGCGGGTTGGGGGCCGGATCGGGTGCGGTGTAAAGCTGCATTCGACGTCTCCCCTGTTGGTCGCGCTGCGGTGACCTTGTTGGCGCTTTGTAGCCGCGCTGGCAATCGGCCTGCAAACTGGCATAACAAAGGGCATGGTGCCATGCCGGGCAAAGGCACCACGGCACCGCGCAATCTATCGCAGGAAACCCAAGTGATCGACACCGCGACGACCGCCGACACCATCGCCATGATCGAAAAGCTGGATGACCGGCTGCGTTGGCTATCGGCGTGGACGATCCACCATGCCAACCATCTGCGCCCGAGCCGCGATGGCATCAAGGTCGGCGGCCATCAGGCGAGCTGCGCGTCGATGTCGACGATCATGGCCAGCCTGTATTTTGCAGCGCTTGGCCCCAACGACCGGGTGGCGGTCAAGCCGCATGCCGGGCCGTTGCTGCACGCCATTCATTATCTGCACGGGAGCCAGAGCCGCGAGCAACTGATGGCGTTTCGCGGGTTGAAAGGCGCACAAAGCTACCCGAGCCGCACCAAGGATGTGATTCCGGTGGATTTTTCGACGGGCAGCGTCGGGCTGGGGGTGGCGGTGACGGCCTTTGCCTCGCTGGTGCAGGATTATCTCGTCGCGCATGGCGGGCTCGCCGAGGCCGTTTCCGGCCGGATGATCGCGCTGATGGGCGATGCCGAGCTGGATGAGGGCAATATTTATGAGTGCCTGATCGAAGGCTATAAACACGATATCCGCAATTGCTGGTGGATCGTCGATTACAACCGCCAGAGCCTCGACCATACGACGGCTGACCGCATGTTCCGGCGGTTTGACGATATTTTCGAAACCTGTGGCTGGCGGGTGATTACCGTCAAGCATGGCCGCCGCCAGAAAGCCGCCTTTGCCGAACCCGGCGGCGCCGCATTGGAGGCGTGGATCGACAATTGCCCCAATGTCGATTTTGCGGCGCTGACCTATCAGGGCGGGGCGGCATGGCGGGCGCGGCTGACCGCCGATATCGGCAGCAAGCGCGGGGTGGCGGCGTTGCTGGCGCGGCGCGATGATGATGAACTGGCGCGGCTGATGACCGATCTGGGTGGGCATTG
>JBBQMB010000002.1:0-52470 GCA_038328515.1 Sphingomonadales bacterium | reverse complement strand
CATCACCGACATGTCGGGGCGCAACCTTTCGGGTCATGCCCTCGACCGTTTCTGGTATGCAGTGCGCCACGCCCGGCCGCTGACCATCGGCCTCAATTGTTCGTTCGGCGCCGATTTGTTGCGGCCGCATGTGCAAACGCTTGCCGGCATCGCCGATACGCTGGTCATGGCCTATCCCAACGCCGGGCTGCCCAATGATCTTGGCCAATATGACGAGGAAGCAAGCAAGACCGGCGCGCTGGTCGAACTCTGGGCGCAGGATGGCCTGATCAATGTCGTTGGCGGCTGTTGCGGCACGACGCCGGCACATATCAAGGCAATGGCCGATGCGGTGCGCGCCTATCCGCCGCGCGCTATCCCCGTGCTGGCGCCGGTAACCCGGTTGACCGGGCTTGACCCGATGATATTGGCGGCCTGATTTCATGACTACAACTTCAAGCGCGATGTTCGTCAATATTGGCGAGCGCACCAATGTCACCGGTTCGGCCCGGTTCAAGAAACTCATCATGGCGGGCGATTATACCGCCGCCGTCGAAGTCGCGCGCCAACAGGTCGAAAGCGGCGCGCAGATTCTTGATGTCAACATGGACGAAGGGTTGCTCGACGCGCACCACGCCATGACGACATTCCTGAAGCTCATCGCCGCCGAACCCGATATCGCGCGGATTCCGATCATGGTCGACAGCTCGAAATGGAGCGTCATCGAAGCCGGGCTGAAATGCGTTTCGGGCAAGCCGATCGTCAATTCGATCAGCATGAAGGAGGGCGAGGCGGCCTTTCTCGAACAGGCCGCCAAGGTGCAGCGCTATGGCGCCGCTGTTGTCGTGATGGCGTTCGATGAAAAGGGCCAGGCCGATACCTGCGCCCGCAAGGTGGAGATTTGCGCGCGCGCCTATGCGCTGCTGGTGGCCAATGGCTTTGCGCCCGAGGACATCATCTTCGATCCCAATATCTTTGCGGTCGCAACGGGCATCGAGGAGCATAATAATTACGGCGTCGATTTCATCGAGGCCTGCCGTGAAATCCGCAAGCGCTGCCCGCATGCCCATATCTCGGGCGGGCTGTCGAACCTGAGTTTCTCGTTCCGCGGCAATGAACCGGTGCGCCGCGCGATGCACTCGATCTTCCTCTATCATGCCATCCCGGCGGGGCTCGACATGGCGATCGTCAACGCCGGGCAACTTGATGTCTATGACACGATCGATCCCGAACTTCGCGAAGCGTGCGAGGATGTCGTGCTCAATCGTCGGCCAAAAAACTCTGACTTGTCTGCGACGGACCGATTGCTTGAGATTGCCGAGCGTTTTCGCGGCGATGGCAGTGTTGTGGAAAAGGCTACCGAGGCGTGGCGCGACCTGCCGGTCACCAAGCGGCTCGAACATGCGCTGGTCAAGGGGCTCGACGCGTTCGTGGTCGAGGATACCGAGGAAGCGCGGTTGCAGGCGTTCAACGGCGGTGGGCGGCCGATCGATGTCATCGAAGGGCCGTTGATGGACGGCATGAATGTGGTCGGGGACCTGTTCGGCAGCGGCAAGATGTTCCTGCCGCAGGTCGTTAAATCGGCGCGGGTGATGAAGAAGGCGGTGGCGCACCTGCTGCCGTTCATCGAGGCCGAAAAGCTGGCGGGCCCGGCTGGCGCTTCGTCGTCGAAGGGCAAGATCATCATGGCGACGGTCAAGGGCGATGTGCACGATATCGGCAAGAACATCGTCGGCGTGGTGCTTCAGTGCAATAATTTCGAAGTCGTCGACCTGGGTGTCATGGTGCCGTGGATGACGATTTTGAAGGCGGCGAACGACGAAGGTGCCGACATGATCGGCTTGTCGGGGCTGATCACGCCGTCGCTCGATGAAATGGTCACCGTCGCTGCCGAAATGCAGCGGATGGGCATGAAAATGCCGCTGCTTATTGGCGGGGCGACGACGTCGCGGGTTCATACCGCGTTGCGGATTGCGCCGGCTTATGCAGGCCCGGTCATCCATGTGCTCGATGCCAGCCGCGCCGTTGGCGTGGCGGGGACGTTGGTGTCGGATACGCTCAAGGATGAACTGGTGCGCGCGACGGCGACCGAATATGACGATATCCGCATCAAGCGCGCCGGCAACAAACAGTCTGAACTGGTCGGGCTCGCCGCTGCGCGTGCCAATGGCTATGCGCCCGATTTCGCTGCGCACCCGCCGGTGCGCCCGGCGTTTACCGGGGTGCAGGTCATCGATGATGTGACGGTCGCCGAATTGATCCCCTATATCGATTGGACGCCGTTTTTCCAGGCGTGGGAACTCGCTGGAAATTATCCGGCGATCCTGACCGATGTGGTGGTCGGCGAAAGCGCCACCAACCTGTTTGCCGATGCGCAGAAGATGCTCGGGCAGATTGTCGATGAAGCCTGGCTGCGGCCGCGTGGTGTTGTTGCGCTGTGGCCAGCGCGGCGCGAGGGCGATGATGTCGTGGTGTTCAGCGGCGACAACCGGCTGGATGAGCTGGCGCGCTTTCCCTTCCTGCGCCAGCAGATTGCCAAGCGCGAAGGCCGGCCAAACTCGTGCCTTGCCGATTTCATATCCCCCGATGGTGACTGGCTCGGCGGCTTTGCGGTGACGGCGGGGGATGGTATCGAGCCGCATCTGGCGCGCTTCAAGGCGGCGCATGATGATTATCAGGATATTTTGCTCAAGGCGCTGGCCGATCGGCTCGCCGAAGCCTTTGCCGAATATCTCCATGAGCGCGTCCGCCGCGAAATCTGGGGCTATGAAACCACCCCGAGGCAATCGAACACCGATTTGATCCGCGAGCAATACAAGGGCATTCGCCCGGCGCCGGGCTATCCGGCCTGCCCCGAACATAGTCTGAAAGCGACGCTGTTCGACCTGATGAAAACCACCGACCGCACCGGCATAACGCTGACCGAAAGCTTTGCGATGCTGCCGACCGCCAGCGTTTCGGGCTTTTACTTCGCCCATCCCGAAAGCAGCTATTTCGGCGTGGCCCGCATCGGCCGTGACCAGCTTGCCGATTATGCGGACCGGCGCGGCATCAGCCTTGACCAGGCCGAAACCTGGTGCCGGCCCAATCTCGACTGACGGCGGGAAGCTGCCGCCCTGGCCGCCGCAGGCGCAGGGCGCTGCCCACCAAACCGAAACCTGCAATCAGCATCAGCCAGCTGGCGGGTTCGGGAATGCCCGGCGACACATCGGGCAGGCCGATGCGGAAATCGTCGATAGCAAAAGTCGCGTCGGATGAATATCTGATCAGCGACAGAAAATAGGGGTCGGAATCGCTGCCAAAGCCCAACAGCGTGTTTGTGTCACTGCCCGCTGTCGAGATATCGCCGACCAGAACGTCTATGGCGAGGTCATAATCGAATGTGTAAGCCTGCAGCCTGATCGGCATCGTGCCGCTGACCCGTGCCGCGACCGCCGGCCATGAAAAATCGACCGCATTGACGATATCGAGCGTGATGGCGGTGCCGGTATAAACGTGGTCAAGCGAATTTGCCGGAAATTCAGCCGTTGCCAGCGCGACCGACCCGCCGGTCAGGGTGCCGAGACAATTGGCGGCGGGATCGGCAACATCGCAAAAATTGATCGAGGTCGCTCCCAGCGCCCGGCCTTCGAAATCTTCGAGAATTTGGAAGCCGATCGCCGTCTGAACCGCTGCCGCTGGTCCGCCCGCCAACACCAGCGCGACCGCAATAAAGACTGACCTTGCCATGGCAATTGCTCCCCGGTTGCCGCGAGCATAGCCGAATGGGCAGACCATTGCGACGAATTTGGCGGCGGCGGCCTATTTTGCTTGCGAGGCCGCGCTCATTCGGGTTTCGGAGCGACTTTGTCCTGCGTTCTGGTGTCGAAATCGCGCGCGTCATGGCGTTCGTGGAGCTGGCTGGCGGGGTCGCCCGTGACGCGGTTGACCATGCGGCCGCGCTTTACCGCCGGGCGCGCGGCGATCTGGTCGGTCCAGCGCTGGACGTGGGTGTAATCGGCAACCTGCAAGAATTCGCCGGCATCATACACCAGCCCCTTCACCAGCGCGCCATACCAGGGCCAGATGCCCATATCGGCGATGCTGTATTCACTGCCGGCCATATATTCATTTTCGGCGAGGTGGCGGTCGAGCACGTCAAGCTGGCGCTTGACCTCCATGGCGTAGCGATCGATCGGATATTCAAACTTTGCCGGTGCATAGGCGTAAAAATGCCCGAAGCCGCCGCCGAGGAACGGTACGGCACCGACATGCCAGAACAACCAGTTGAGCGCTTCGGTGCGCGCCGCCGGCGCCGTCGGCAGAAAGGCACCGAATTTTTCAGCAAGGTAGAGCAAAATCGACCCCGATTCGAACACCCGCTGCGGTTTCGAAGCGGCTTTGCCGCCGGGCGGCGGCAACACGCTGTGATCGACCAGCACCGGTATCTTGGAATTGGGGTTCGCTTCGACATAGCCGCTGCCGAATTGGTCACCGGAACCGATGTTGATCAACCAGGCGTCATATTCGGCGCCGCTGTGCCCGGCAGCAAGCAGCTCCTCGAGCATCACCGTCACCTTGACTCCATTGGGGGTGCCCAGCGAATACAACTGCAACGGATGCTTGCCGATAGGCAGGTCCTTGTCATGCGTCGCCCCGGCGATCGGGCGGTTGATCGCAGCAAAACGCCCGCCATTTTCCTTGTTCCAAACCCAGATGGCAGGCGGCACATAGTCGGTCATCGCGGAGTCCTGTTTATTGTTCGCCATTGTCTATTGCACCGCGTCGATGTCGCCCAGCAACAAAAACTTGCCCGCCATGCGCAACACGGGACTGCGGTCGTGATTGATTTTGTCGGCAAAACGCAGACGCAAACGGGTTGAAAGTGTACGACGTTAACCATTTCGGGAGATCTCGATGGTTGCGCCGAAACGCCAGTGGCCGCGGTGATAAATATATGCGGTGATGCGCAGGCTGTCATACCCCACCCGTAGCCAATGCTGCGCGCGTCGGAGAGCAGGCGCCCGCCAGAGGCGTGCGACCAGGCCATACGGCAGTATCGGCATAGCCTTAGGGCGGTCCGGAGACCCCCGGCGCATCGCAGGCCCGCACGATACGCGGCGCTCGCCTTGTGTGGGCGCACCCAGCGCATGCGGTACTGCGCGCGATTAATCGTGGCGGGCCTTTCCCGGCCGTGTCGGGGCATGAAGTGGCCGGGTCCCGACGCAAACGCCAGGGACTTTCAGGCTGACTGAGTGCTTTCAATCCGGTTTTCGCTGTTCGGGATGGCTTGGCGTTGCGTGCAAGCCAGCGTCGATCCGGCCTTTGACACCGATCTGATCGGGGCAAATTCCGTATCGACCGGATTTGGGCAGCGAACGTGTCAAAGTTACCAAACCGCGACAAGGCGCGTCGCGGCAGTTGTAAAGTTACTTTGACACTTGTGTATAAATTTTGTGTTTTTTTTCGCAAGAGCCCACCTAACCGCGACCCAATTTTTACTTTTTCGGAACAAATTTATCAAGTTTCCCCTACGCTTAGAGTCTTTGATCGGACTTTCGCAGCGCAAAACACAACAAAAAAAATATTTGCATCATTGTAACTTACGGTAGTATTTTATTAAGTAAATAGCGACATGCTTACAAACAAGAGATTCGTTCGAGATTCCATGAGTCGTTTTATTTGGGCAGGGCTATTAATTTTAGAAATCTAAATCAAATGCCGTGCTGTAACGGCAGCAAAATGGAGACGAGACATGCGCCGGTTGTCTGTTGCTTCTTTGGGTTTATCGCTGCTTCTTACCGCAGTGGCGCCGGCATCGGCGGCTTCGATTCTAGGTTCGGCGACCAGCTTCGGGGTGCTTGGTGCAGCGACCGTAACCAACACTGGCCCAACGACGATCAACGGCGACCTGGGCCTTCATCCTGGCACGTCCATCACAGGACTTGGCTCCATCACCCTGACCGGTACTGTCCATTAAACCAACGCAGTAGCACAGCAGGCGCAGGCGGACGCGGCGTTGGCGTTTCTGACGCTCGCTGCATCGCCATTTACTGCTGATCTCACAGGTATGGACCTTGGCGGTCTTACGCTGACCCCGGGCGTGTACAGGTTTGCCTCATCAGCGCAGCTAACCGGAACCTTGACCCTTGACTATGCCTCCAACCCGGGTGGTTTGTTCCTCTTCCAGATCGGCTCCACCCTTACCACGGCCAGCGCGTCGTCGGTTGTCGTGCTCAACGGAAGTTCGCAAAGCAGGTTGTTCTTCAATGTCGGCAGTTCAGCGACACTAGGAACGAATACGTCATTTGCGGGTAACATAATTGCCGACCAGAGCATTACCTTTAACACCGGCGCTAAATTATTGTGTGGTCGCGGTATTGCCCTGAACGCCGCCGTTACGCTCGATACCAATTCGATTTCAAACAATTGCAGTGGCATCGGCAACCTGGGCAGCGGCATCAGCGACTTTGGCAGCAAGGGCTTTAGTGGCAATGTTCCCGAGCCCGCATCCTGGGCGATGCTGCTGACCGGGTTTGGCTTCGTTGGAAGTCGCTTGCGCCGGCATCGACGGATGCCTTCGCAACTGGCATGAAGCTGTAACCGGTACCTATTGTGTAGCGCTTGCCGCGTTCATCGCCACAATCGCAGCATTGACGCTATACTTGTCTTGAGTGGAAATCAGCGCGCTTTGCTATACAGTCGCAGGATTGTCATGGCCATCTCGGCTACGGCTTCGCAGCCAGGCGCTTTTCGCTCGAGGTTATGCAGCGCCGCAGTCGGGGAACAAGTTTTGCCCTAAATTGTGCGGCGTTCAGTATGCGCCAGAGAGGCAAACCAAAATCTCAGTCGTCGAGCGCTGCATAGACCATGGTGCGTACCTCGCGGCGCACCGGGTAGGTGCTCGATGGCATCAACTGGGTCATGAACAGGCCGATCAAATCTTCTTCGGGGTCGATCCAGAAAAAGGTGCTGGCGGCGCCGCCCCAGAAATAATCGCCGTCGCTGCCGGGCATCAGCGTCTGGCTGGCGTTCATCGTGGTGGCAAAGCCCAGGCCAAAGCCGACGCCATCATAGGCGGCTTCGCTGAACAGCGATTTCGACATGGCTGAGATGCTGTCATTGCCGGGGAGATGGTTGGCGGTCATCAGATCGAGCGTCTTGCGGCTGATGTAGCGATGGCCATCGGCGGTGCCGCCATTGAGCAGCATCTGGGCAAACTTCATGTAATCGCCGGCGGTCGAGACAAGGCCGCCGCCGCCCGAGATGAATTCGGCAGGTTTGATAAAGCTGCTGGTGGCAGCATCATCCTGCACATCGATACCACCGGCGCGGTTGGGCTGGTAGCAACTGGCGAAGCGATGGCCTTGCCCTTCGCGGACATGAAAGCCGGTGTCGACCATGCCGAGCGGCTTGAACAGGCGATCGGCCAGGAAATCTTCGAACTTCTGGCCCGAAACGACTTCGACGAGCCAGCCGCAAACATCGGTGGCGACCGAATAATTCCAGGCGTCACCCGGCGAAAATTCGAGCGGCAACTTGCCCAGCGCCGCGATCATGTCGGCCAGCGTGCCGGCCTTTTCGATCTCGCCGATCTTTTCGCGGCGATAGGCTTCATCGACATTGGTGCGAAGCTGGAAACCATAGGTCAGCCCGGCGGTATGGCGGAGCAGATCGACGACCTGCATCGGGCGTTTCACTGGGCTGGTCTGGAAACCCAGCTTGTGGGTGCCGGCGACAAAGACCCCGAGGTTTTTCCAGGCGGGAATGTAGCGATGCACCGGGTCTTCGAGTGCGATACGGCCTTCTTCGACGAGCATCATCAGCGCTACCGAGGTGATCGGCTTGGTCATCGAATAGATGCGGAAGATCGTATCCGTCGCCATCGCCAGCCCGCGTTCGACATCGGCATGGCCGGTCATCCCGAGATGCGCGATATCGCCATGGCGGGCGATCATCGTCAGTGTGCCGGGCAATTTGCCGGGCGTGACGTATTTTTCAGCCAGAAACCGATCGATATGGGCAAGGCGATCAGGGTGGAAACCAAGGTCATCGGGCATGTAACAGTTCCTGATCGGTGTGTTGCGGGCTGCGGCTGGAAACGATGGTGGCGTTCAGAGTGTTGGCTGATCAAAGCGGCGGGGGCTGATTTCGCCGTGCAGCTTAAGTATCGCATCGCTGCCGGCGGTCTTGCACAGGCCCGGCACCACGCCGTGCACGAAACATTTCAGCGCAGCGGCGAACAGGCGACCGCCCACGGTGAAGGCGGCGCCCATATGTTCGCCATAGCTTTCGTTCACTGCGCGCGGATGATCAATGAACAGGCGAGCAAACATCGGCAAGGGACTCCATTTTCAACAATCAGGGTCTTATCCCCCAAAAATCACGCCGCCGCCAGCCCGGCAAAGCGCGCCCGGCCGCCCATCAGCCGGTTGAGCAGCAGCGCGACGGCGATACAGGCAAACAGCGTGATGGCCATCAGGTGGATGTAGTGGATCGGCGTCCAGTAAAAGGTGAAGACCGCATATAGCGCCACGCCAAAGCCCAGCGCCGCCATCACCGCGCCGGCCTTTACATCGCGAAACACCAGCCCGACGATGAAGGCCGACAGGATCGGCATCGACAACAGGCCGTTCAATTGCTGGACGAGATTGATGATCGAGATGGTGCCCGAATATACCGGCACCAGCGCAATCGACAAAGCCACAAAGCCCACCGAAATCCATGTGTTGAGCATTTTGATATCGGGTTTGGCGTTGATATAGCTTTCGTGGATGTCACAAACATACAGCGTCGTCGTCGAATTGAGGATCGAGGTGTAATGCGTCAGCACCGCCGCGCACATGAAGGCGGCAAAGGCCCCCGAGGCCCAGGCCGGCAGCAGCGCGGCGACGACCCGGCCATAGGTGGCATCGCCGGTGACGCCGAACAGCTTATACGCAGCAACGCCGGGCAGCACGACGATGGCGGGCACGATCATCAGGCGGATGACGCCGGCGGCGAACACGCCCTTTTGCCCTTCGCGCAGGTTGGGCGCGGCCATGGCGCGCTGGGTGATGGTCTGGTTGGTCGACCAATAGAACATCTGGATAAAGATCATGCCGGTCAAAAGCGTTGGCCAAGGGATGGGCGACTCTGGCCCGCCGGCCATGCTCAGCCGCTCGACCGGGATGCCGGCAAAGCTCCAGCCGATCGCCGACATGGCGAGGTAAACCACCGCCAGCGCGCTGCCCAGCACGCCGACGCCGGCGATGGTATCGTAAACCGCCACAGCCCGCAGGCCGCCCAAAATGGCATAAAGCGAGCCGGCAATGCTCAGCACGGCGGCGAGCGGCAGCAGCGGCAGATCGAACCCGGACACGGTGCGCAGGAACAGCGCGCCGGTATAAAGCGCGATCGGCAGGTAAATCAGCACATTGCCGATGAGGAACAGCCCCGATACCAGCGCCCGCAGGTGTTTCGAGCCATATTTCTTTTGCAAAAGCTCGGTCGTTGTCGTGCAATTGTTGCGGTAATAAATCGGCAGGAAAATCAGCGCGAGCATGGCAAGGCCGGCCACCGCCGAGAGTTCCCACCACGCCAGCAACAGCATCTGGTTGCCGTTCATCCCGACAAGCTGCTCGGTCGACAGGTTGGTCAGGGTGATCGAGCCGGCAATGAATGGCCATTTCAGCCCGCCGCCGGCCAGGAAAAATTCGCGGTTGGAATTGGTATTGCGGCCGGTTTCGCCTGCCGCCCGCGCCATCCGGCGGGTCTGCCACCAGGTCGCCAGCGCCATGACGAGCGTGAGCCCGGCAAAAACGCCGATCTGCACCAGATTCACAAAGCTTTCCCCCGCCTGATTATCGGTGCCACCGTTGCACAGCGGCCTTGCCCGCGCTAGGGGAGCGCTTCTCCGGTCACGGTATCGGGGCGATTAGCTCAGTTGGTAGAGCGCTTCCTTTACACGGAAGATGTCGGCGGTTCGAGCCCGTCATCGCCCACCAACCGCCAGGCGGCGAGCGCCCATCCCCTTTGGAAACTGTTGCTGCGCTGCAACACGCGCGCCGTATCGACGTGTGTCACAGCATCCTCATCCCGCTGTCACGGAACTGTCACATTTGGCCAGCAAAGAACGGTTATCGATTCGACCGCTGGCCGTGATTTCGGTGGTCGCAGCTTCATCGCCGCGTTGCTTGCAACTTTGTCCTTCGACCAACAGGGGTCTTTATCTCATGCGTCATCTTCGTATCGGTTGCGCCATCGCTGCGCTTATCGCCCCAACAGCGGCGGTGCACGCGCAGGAAACCTCGGCCTCGATCCGCGGCCAGGTGGCCACCGAAGCCGGCGCCGGTGTTGCCAACGCCACCGTCGTCATCACCCACACCCCATCGGGCACGCGCACGACGCAAACCACCGATTCCAACGGTAATTTCAACGCCTCGGGTCTTCGCCTCGGCGGCCCCTACAGCATCGAAGTCACGGCAGCCGGCCTTGATCCAGCCTCCGACACGCTGGCCAACCTGCTCGCCGGCACGCCGCAGCGCATCAACGTCATCATGGCCGAAGCTGGCCAGACGCTGGTGGTGACGGCAGCGCGGCAGAAATCATCGATCAGCATCGCCAGCGGCCCGGCAACGGTGCTGAGCGCCGATGACATTCGCGGCATTTCGACCGTCAACCGCGACATTCGCAACCTGGCCGTGCGCAACCCGCTGGTGTCGCTCGATCCGACCAATGGCGGTGCCATTTCGATCGCCGGCCAGAACAACCGCTTCAACCGCATCAGCGTCGACGGTATCCAGTTTGGCGACCCGTTCGGCCTCGAAGCCGGCGGCCTTGCTTCGGCGCGCGGCCCGGTGCCGCTTGATGCCATCGGCGAATTTTCGGTCGAAATCGCCCCCGTTGATATCCAGCAGGGCGGTTTTCAGGGCGGCGCCATCAATACCCAACTCAAATCGGGCAGCAATGATTTCACCGCGCAGGGCTTTTTCACCTATTCGTCGAACAGCCTGGCAGGCGACACCACGCGCGGCGTTACCCGCGCCCGCAATTTTGAATCCAAGATATTCGGTGCGCAACTGACCGGTCCGATCATCAAGGACAAGCTGTTCTTTGCCCTGACCTGGGAGCGTCTGCGTGACACGACGCCATCGAACGTCCAGGCTGTGGATCTTGGCATCACCCAGGCGCAGATCGACCAGATCGGGTCGATCGCCAACACGCGCTACAAGTTCGATGCCGGCGATGTCGCAATCAATGTTCCCGAAAATGACGACAAGGTTGTCGCCAAGATCGATTGGAACATCGCCGATGGCCACCGTGCTGCTGTCACCTACATCTACAACAAGGGCGATCTGCTCGCCGGCCAGACCGGTACCAATGAAATCAACGCCAACAACCCGACGCTGTCGTTGTTGTCGAACAATTACACCCAGGGTTCGACCAACCATTATGGTGTGTTCCAGCTCAACGACCAGTGGAGCGACAGTTTCTCGACGCAGGTGCGTGTCAGCTACAATGATTATGTTCGCCTGCAGGTGCCATTCGGCGACCGGAGCTTTGGTCAGTTCGCCGTCTGTCTGAACAATAGCGCCACGGTTACCACCGGTTCGGCCAACCCGCCCTGCGCTGCCGGCACCCGGCGTCTGCAGTTCGGTCCGGACATTTCGCGCCAGGCCAATGAGCTTTCGGCGCAGACGCTCGGGATCGAGTTTCAGGCGCAGTTGAAGATGGACAATCATACGGTGAAGTTCATCGCTGAACGCCGCGGCCAGGATTTCAACAACCTGTTCGCCCAGCGCGTTTCGGGTGACTTCCGCTTCGATTCGATCGCCGACCTTCAGGCTGGCCGCGCCAACTTCCTGCGCTTCGCAGCGCCGATCCGTGGTGGCATCGACACGGTTCGGGCCTTGTTCAGCAACAACGTCTACACCTTTGGTTTGCAGGACGTTTGGGATGCGACCGATACGCTGACCCTGACCGCCGGTTTCCGTTGGGACCTGTATCAGACCAATGACGAGCCGGTTTCCAACCCGGACTTCCTGGCGCGCACCGGGTTTGCCAACAATGGCACGCTCAACGGTCGCCAGGTGTTCCAGCCGCGCGTTGCGCTATCGTGGAAGCCCACGGATCGGTTGAGCGTTCGTGGTTCGGCCGGGCTGTTTGCCGGCGGTAACCCGAACGTGTGGATTTCGAACAATTATTCGAATCCCGGCCCGACACTGGGCAGCGTCGATGTCACCCGGCTTGCCAACGGTACTTTCTCGATCAACGGCATCCCGACCACCGGGCTTGATGTTCAGGCGCTTGGCGCGGCAACGCTCAACAATGTCACGGGCGGCACCGGCATCCCGACGCAATTGTCACAGCTTATCGCCACGACGGGTTCCGCGGCATCGCCGACCAACGTGCTCGATCCGAACTTCCAGATTCCGTCGCAATGGCGGATTGCCGGCAGCGTCGAATATGTCGCCGATCTGGGCTTCCTTGGTGACGAATGGAACCTTGGCGCCGATGTCGTCTGGTCACGCGTCAAAAATGCCTTGACCTATACCGACTTGCGCTCGATCAACGCTGGTACGCTGACGCCTGATGGCCGGACGCGCTACCTGCCGTTCAACACCGCAGCCGGGACCAACCAGGATCTTTTGCTGACCAATACCAATCTTGGTTATAGCTGGAACGTCGTCGCCCGCCTCGACAAGGAATGGGACAATGGCTTCCATCTTGGTGCCGCCTACACTTTCCAGCGTGCCAAGGACGTCAACTCCGGCACGTCTTCGACCGCTGGTTCGAACTATGCCAACGCTGCTGCCGGTATCGACCCCAACAATGGCGCCTTTGGCACGTCCAACTATCAGATCGATGATGCGTACCGCCTGACGCTGGGTTATGAAAAGGCCTGGTTCGGCGATAACAAGACGCGGATCGAACTGTTCTTCAACAGCCGCGCCGGGCAGCGTTTCAGCTACACTTTTTCCGATACCACGGCCAACCGTTCGGCGGTGTTCGGCACTGTCCAGAACAATACCCGCTATCTGTTGTATGTGCCCAATGTCGCGTCGGCGACGGCTGATCCGCTGGTGCAATATGCGCCAAACTTCGATTTCGCCGGCTTCCAGTCGATCGTCCAGAACAGCCCGCTCAGCAAGTTCCAGGGCACGATCGCGCCCAAGAACATTGGCCGCTCGCCGCGCTTCAACAAGCTCGATCTGAGCATCAAGCAGGAACTGCCGTTCGTGCTCGGTGGCAAGATGGAAGTCTTTGCCGATATGGAAAACGTGCTGAACTTCATCAACAACAAATGGGGTTCGCTGCGCCAGGTCGCCTTCCCTTATTATGGCACGCTGGTGAACGTGTCGTGCGTACCGGTTGCTGGCGCCGCCAACACGTCGGCAGTCGCCACGACATCGGCGCAGGCTTGCGGCCAGTATCGCTATAGCAACCGGACGGGTACGACGGTGTCCGAGCCGAACCAGACGTTGTTCCAGAACCAGTCGATCTGGCAGATCCGGGTTGGTGCGCGGGTCAAGTTTTAGTCGCAGCGCGGCCAGCGCGTAGCGCAAGCTACGCGCAGACTCGCGCAAGACCGGACGGCGAACGAAAAAGGGCACCCCAAAAGGGTGCCCTTTTTTGACTCGTCCGACGGCTCGGCTCAGCCGCGCTCTTGCTTGCTTTGTTGAACATCCAGCGGACTCTGCGGCTCTGCCGACGGCCGTGCGCATTCGGCGCTTTCTACCCCTCTCCCGGCTCGCTTCGCGAGTCCGACCTCTCCCCTGAGGGGCGAGGTTCTAGTCTACCGGCACCCCTGGCCGCGACAGCGAGGTGCGGATGACAAAACTCGTCTTGACGCTTTCGACATTGGGTGCCGGCGTCAGCGCACTGGTCAAAAACCGTTGAAACTCCTGCAGATCATGCGCCACCACCTTGAGCATGAAATCGATCTCGCCGTTGAGCATATGGCATTCGCGGACCTGGGGCAGGGCGGCGACATGGTCTTCAAAGGCCTTCAAATCGGCTTCGGCCTGGCTTTTCAATGACACCATCGCGAAAATCGTGATGCCATAGCCCAGCGCCTGATGATCGAGATCGGCGTGATAGCCGAGGATCGTGCCATTTTCTTCCAGCGCCCGAACCCGGCGCAGGCAGGGCGGCGCGGTCAATCCGGCGCGTTCGGCAAGCTCGACATTGGTGATACGCCCTTCGGCCTGGAGATGGCGCAGGATGACGCGGTCGATTTCGTCGATCGGCAAGCGTGATCGATGCATTTCGCGACACTCCATATCTCAATCAATCGTCTTGTAATAACAATATTGCGGTAACTTGCAAGATGCAGCGCTGATTGCTGCACGATGCCGCGATTGGCCGGGGGGGTGCAAAATCCGTTTGCAATCGCTATTTGGGGGCTTGTCTTCAAGGAGCTCTACCCCGTGTCCGAACCCCGCCCGACCCAGGTCCTCATTATCGGGTCCGGCCCAGCCGGCTACACCGCTGCGGTTTATGCTGCGCGCGCCGCGCTCAACCCCGTACTGATCGAAGGGCTGCAACCCGGTGGCCAGTTGACGATCACCACCGAAGTCGAAAACTGGCCCGGCGATACGACGGTGCAGGGGCCGAACCTGATGGTGCGCATGGCCGAACAGGCGCGGCATGTCGGCACCGAAATCGTTGCCGATATCGTCACCCATGTCGACACCAGCGCGCGGCCCTTTGTGGTTACCTGTGATTCAGGGGCGGTGTGGCACGCCGAAACGCTGATCATCTGTACCGGCGCCCAGGCGCGCTGGCTGGGGATTGCCAGCGAGACAAAGTTTCGGGGTTTTGGCGTATCGGCGTGCGCGACCTGCGACGGGTTTTTCTTCCGCAACAAGGTGGTGACCGTGGTCGGCGGCGGTAATACCGCGGTTGAGGAAGCGATGTTCCTGACCAATTTTGCGTCAAAAGTGCATCTTGTTCATCGCCGCAGCGAATTGCGCGCCGACAAGACGAACCAGGCGCGCCTGTTCGCCAACCCCAAGATCGAGATGCACTGGAACGCCGAGATTGCTGAAGTCGAAGGCAGCGAAGCGCCGTTGACGGTGACCGGCGTGGTGCTGCGCGATACCGAAACCGGCGCGACCCGCCCGCTGGCGTGTGATGGCCTGTTCATCGCTATCGGCCATTTGCCCGCGACACAATTGTTCGAAGGGCAATTGGCGATGGATGATGAAGGCTATTTGATCACCGCGCCCGATTCGACCGCGACGTCGGTGGCAGGGGTGTTCGCAGCGGGTGATGTGAAGGACAAGATCTATCGCCAGGCCGTCACGGCGGCTGGCATGGGGTGCATGGCGGCGCTGGAGGCGGAACGATTCATCGCGCACGGGTGATTGCTTCGCCCCTCCCGCAGGCGGGAGGGAAAAGGAAACGGGACTTGCAATGAACCTTGACTGGGAAAAACTGCGCTTGTTCGAACTTGTGGCCGAAGCCGGCAGCTTTACCGAAGCGGCGCGGCGTCTGCACATGAGCCAGCCGGCGCTGTCGCGGCAGATTGCGGCACTGGAGCTGGATATCGGGGCCAAGCTGTTCCACCGCCACGCCCGCGGGCTGGCGATGACGCATGAAGGCGAGCAGTTGCGTACCGCCACGCACGACATGCAGGAACGGCTCGAACGCGCCCGGTTGGCGATCGATGCGTCGCGCGACCGGCCGACCGGCGAGATTCGCGTCACCACGACAGTCAGTTTCGGATCGACCTGGCTGGCGCGCCAGCTTGGCGATTTTCTCGATCTTTACCCCGATATCACCGTCAGCCTGATGCTGTCGGATATGGATGTCGACCTTGCCAAGCGCGAAGCCGATGTCGCGATCCGTTTTCATCCGCCGTTTCAAAGCGAACTGGTGCAGAAATCGCTGGTCGGCATTCGCCATTATCTGTGTGCGTCGCCCGAGTATCTGGCGCGGCACGGGGTGCCGCAAACGGTTGCCGATCTCGATCATCACCGGCTGATTGCCTATGGCGATGCCGCGCCGGAATTTCTGAAAGGTATCAACTGGGCGCTGGAATTGGGCCATGAAGGCGCGCCGCGGGTGGCGGCGCTGATGATCAACAACAGCCATGGCGTGTTGCAGGCGGTCGAAGCGGGCGCCGGCATTGCGGCGCTGCCGAGCTATCTGATCCGATTTTCGGGCAAGGTGCGAGTCGTGTTGCCCGAAGTCGAAGGCCCGGTTTTCCGCACCTTTTTCACCTATCCCGCTGAGCTGCGGCGATCGTTGCGGGTCGTGGCGCTGCGTGATTTCCTGGTTGAACGCATGACGATGGCCAATCTCGATATCGACCGCCATGCGCTCAGTGCATAGCTGGGTTGCAGTTTTGTGCACTGCACAATTTCCGGCCGCGCTCGTAAATAGAAGTTGTGGTCGTCATTGACGGCGCAACGTTCGTTTCATTCTCCCCCGATGATCGAACGCATGGTTTTCGGCCCTGTCCCTCCCCCCTCGGACGGCCGGAAACCGACCCGCGCTCTGCCTGCTCCATCCCCCCGGAGCGCCAGACCGTCGCGGGTCACCAATTCGGGCCGGGCCTGCCAACGCAGGCCCGGCCCTTTTTTTGGCGCACAAAACACCGGATAACCCTGTTACGGCCGCCCTCGCGCGCTATCGCGCTGCATCCAGCCTTGCCGGGCAACCCCTTGATGCGCTACGTCCGCAACGCCTTTCGGGGCCTGTAGCTCAGCGGTTAGAGCTGGCCGCTCATAACGGCTAGGTCGGGGGTTCGAATCCCTCCGGGCCCACCACATTGCATGCCATGGGCGAAGCTGACGATGCTTCGCCCATGGTGGTCTAAACCGGCACCGTGGCGGGGTCATAGTCAAACAGCCCCAAATCATCCTCGCTGCGATTAAGGCGGGGCCCCGCGCGTTGCAGGCGATCGGCGCCGGCGGCGGATTCGTCCTGGATCAACTGGACGCGGGCCAGCCGGGCGTCGGCATAGCGTTGCAGCGCTGCGGCGGGTGAGTCCGCGCTGGCAAAGCAGCGGCCGAGCACAACACCGTCTTCGATCGCCATGGCCGCGCCTTGACCCATGAACGGCAGCATCGGGTGGGCGGCATCGCCGAGCAGCGCAACCGGCCCGCACACCAGCCTGTCGACCGGCGGCCGCAGGAACAGCCCCCAACTGCCAACCTCGCCACCGGGCGCGGCGGCGATCAGATCGGTGACATCGGGCACCCAGCCGGAAAATTCGGCCGCCATGGTGGCAGCGGGAACGGTTTGCGACCAGCCTTCGCCGCGCCAGGCGCCGCCGCGCGTGAGGCCAACGCAGTTGATCAGCGCGCCATTGCGGATCGGATAGCGGACAAAGGAGCGTTCCTGTCCCGCCCAGACGATCGATCCGGGTTGTCGGGCCGCGACCGGCGCCGCCGCTGCCGGCACCAGCAGGCGCCAGGCGATATGGCCGGTGAAATCGGCACCGGCATCGCCAAAGACCTTGGCCCGGACCAGCGAACGCGACCCATCCGCTGCAATAACCACACCGGCAGCGACAGGGCCAGCGGCGGCAAAATCCAGCCGGACGCTGTCGTCGCCAACGCTGATCGCTGCGAGTTTGTGACCGGTGGCAATCGCGGTGCTGTCATTGGCGCGAACGGCAGCGACCAACAGCGCGTGAAGGTCGGCGCGGTGGAGCATGTAATAGGCAGCACCGTAGCGTTCGCGCACATCGGACCGATCAATGATGCGAAGCGTTTTGCCGGTCAGGCCATCGCAGATGATTTGTTGCGGCGGCGCCATCGCAACTGCGGCGAGGGCGGCTCCCAACCCGAGCGATTCGAGACCCTTGGTGGCATTGGGCGTCATCGAAATCCCGGCGCCGACGTCGCCCAATACCGCCGCCTGTTCATATATGCGCGGCCGAAAACCGGCAGCTTGCAGCGCCAGCGCAGCGGTCAACCCGCCAAGCCCGGCGCCGATGATGGCGATCGGCAGGTCGCGTTCCACCGTCACAGCCCGATGACGCCGGGGTTGATCAGGCCGTGCGGATCGATTTGCGCCTTGATCGCGCGGGCCAGTGCCAGCGCGCCGGCATCGCGATCCCGCGCCCAGGGGTAGGTGCGGCCGATCTGGAGATGGGCGGCACCGGCGCTGTGCAGAATTTCGATCATTTCGGCAGAAATTTGTGCCACGAGCGCTGCTGCCGCGGGGTTTGCCGGATGGCGGGGCAGGGTGTCACCGCTGCGGCGCGCGTGCGCCGGCAATTGGGCATCGGGCCAGTACAGCACCGGCTCGTACAGCAATCCCGATCGCGCCACGCCGAAAAAGCTGATCCCGATGGTCAACCCGGTGGCGGCACAGGCAGCCGCATGGCGGGCAAGCAGCGCCGTCATCGCGATATCGACCGCTGCCGCCGCCGACCATGGCACGATGCCATGCAGCGGCAGCATGCGGTTGCCATCGGGCGCCAGCACCGGCAGTGGCGAAAACGGCACGGCGCGCGCCATGGTCGGCACCGTTGCTGGCAGTTCAACCGATCCGGCATCGCAGAGCCTGCGGATGGCGGCGAGGCGGCGGCGCAGGATGATCGCATCGTCGGCTTCGGTGACGATATGGAGTTGATACCCCTCGCGGCCCAGAAAGCGCCGGCCGGCGCGAGCGACCGCCGCCATCCGCCACAGCCCGGCCGCCCATGATCCTTGCGCGCGGCCAATGGCGCGCAACGCCGCCAGATCTTGAGCGAAACCGCCGCTGCTGCCACTGAATTGCCGGGTTACCGCCGGGTCCATGGCAAAGACCTCGCTGGCCAGCCCCGCGCGGCCGATGGCGCGCATCGCCGCTGCCATGGCGGTAAAATCACCGAACAGGAACGACAGGCTGCCGACCGCTGTCGGGCGGGGTTCGAGGGGCAGCGTGATCCGCGCCTTTATGCCGAGCGCACCGCAATCATTGGCGAAAATGCCGGTCAGGTCGGGGCCATATTGGCGCAGGAAGGGGCTGTGCCCGGGCTGGCCGCCAGTGCCAGTGCGGACAAGCCGCCCATCGGCACAGATTATGTCAAAAGCCAGCACCGCATCGCCCGAGGTGCCGACCCGCGCGGTGCCAAAGGTCGCGGTGCCTTGCGACAGCGAACCGCCGATGGTGGCGCTCCAGCCCGAAAATGGCCCCCAAAAGGGCGTGCGCAGGCCATGCGGTGCCAGCGCTGCATCGAGCTGGGCCCAGGTGCAGCCGGCCTGTACGGTGACGAACAGGTCGACAGGATTGATGCATTCGATGGCGGTCAGCGCGGCCGTATCGATAACCAGCGCGCGGCTGCGGTCAGGCAGGGCACCGCGCGTGTACGACATGCCACCACCGCGCGGGAACAGCGCCAGCCCGGCAGCAGTTGCAAGCGCAACGCCTGTGGCCAGCGCGGCGATGTCATGCGGCCGGAAGATGGCCAGCGGCAGCACGCCGTCAGCGGCAATATCGCCGCCATAAAAGGCCCGGTCATCGCCGCTGGTCAGCACATCGGCGGCGAGGCCCGCAAGCGCGGTCAGCAGCGCCGTATCGGCAGTGAGCGGGGCGATGACATCCATGGCCTGTTGTGGCGCGCACCGGGGGCTGTTGCAAATCCATGCCAGCCGCTTTGCCATGCATCGCGTGCATGGCAAAGCGCCTGACTATGACTGGCGCCGGGGGCGGGGTTGCGGCACGTTGCGGCCATGATGTCGATTTCGCCGCGCCGTTTCGATTTCCGGTCCGATGCCTATGCCTGGGGTGTCGTGGCGATGCTGTGCCTTGGCGGCGTGATCTCGATGCTCGACCGCCAGGTGATGATCCTGCTCGTCGAACCGATCAAGGCCAGCCTTGCCATTACCGATACCCAGATCAGCCTGTTGCAGGGTTTTGCCGTCGCCATTTTCTATGGCGTGATGGCGGTGCCGCTCGGGCGGCTGGCCGATTCGGGGAACCGGCGGGGCATTATTGCTGGCGGCGCGCTGGTATTTGCACTGGCAACGATGGCGGGCGGCTTTGCCGTGTCGTTCGGGGCGCTGTTCGCCGCGCGGCTTTGCGTTGGTATCGGCGAAGCGACGCTGACGCCGGCGGGTTCATCGCTAATCGGGGATTATCTGCCGCCGGAAAAGGTCGGCCGCGCCATGGGCTTGTTCGTCGGCGCCGGTTTTGCCGGGTCCGGGCTGGCGCTGGTCATCATTGCGGCAGTCATCGCCTGGCTGGCGGCGCATCCGCTGCTGCAGTTTCCGATAATTGGCCGGCCGCAGGATTGGCAAGTGGTTTTCATCCTTGCGGGCTTGCCGGGCATCGCCTTTGCGGTCGCCATGCTGGCCGTGCGCGAGCCGCCACGCGGCGACGGGGCGGCGCTCGCCAGCAGCGCGGCCGATAGCGCCAGCCTCGCGGAAGTCGCCGATTTTATCCGCCAGAATGCGCGCCTGCTCGTGCCGATTTTTCTCGGGCTACCGCTGCTTGCTGCCGGACAATTTGGCCTGAATGTGTGGACGCCCAGCTTTTTCATCCGGACCTATGGCTGGTCTGCCGCCGATATCGGGCCGGTGTTCGGTATCATGGTGGGGGTGCTCAGCACGTCGGGCGTCATCACCGGTGGCTGGCTTGCTGATCGGGCGCGGGCGCGCGGCCGCATCGATGCCAATCTGCACGTCTCGATGCTGGCGGCGCTCACCGCGGCGCCGTTTGTGCTGGCGTTTCCGCTGGTGGCCGAAGCGCGGCTGTCGCTGGTGTTGCTCGCGCCGGTGCTGTTTTTTGGCGCCATGCCCTTTGGTGCCGGCCCCGCCGCGATCCCGGTGCTGGCGCCCAACCGGATGCGGGCGCAATTGATGGCGGTCTATCTGCTGTTCGGCAATCTGTTGGGGGCGGGGCTGGGGCCGTGGCTGGTAGCGGTTTTCACCGATACGGTGCTGGGTGACCCGCTGGCCATTCGCTATTCGATTGCGCTGGTCGGTTCGTGCGTGATCCTGTCGGGCGCCGCGATTGTCGGGCTGGGGGCACGGGCAATGCGCCGCGAAGCGATGGAACGAAAGGCAATCTGATGCTGATGTCGTTGTTGCGCGCGCCGGGCATCGTGCCGGTGCCCGGCGTTTTTGATGGCTTGAGTGCGCTGCTCGCCGAACAGGCCGGATTTCAGGCGGTGTTCCTGTCCGGGGCATCGCTGTCCTATGCCCGGCTGGGGCGCGCCGATGCGGGACTGGTGACCGCCAGCGAGCTTGCCGACGCCTGTGCGCGCATTGCCGATCGGGTCGGCATCCCGATTCTGGTCGATGGTGACAGTGGCTTTGGCAATGCTGTCAACCTGCACCGCACCATCCGCCTGCTCGACCGCGCCGGGGCCAGCGCTGTCCAGATCGAGGACCAGGTGACGTTGAAGCCGATGGCGGCGCTATTGTCGCGGCCGCTGGTTCCGGTGGGTGAAATGCTCGGGCGGATCCGGGCGGCGCAGGATGCGCGGCGGAGCCAGAAGCTGTTGATTTCGGCGCGCACCGATGCGCAACCGAGTGTGGATTTTGCCGAAACGCTTGATCGTTGCCATGCTTATGTCGAGGCGGGATGCGATTTGTTGCTGGCCGAGGGCCTGTCGTCGGTCGATCAGGTCGAACAGCTGGCGGCGGCCTTTGCGGGGCGGGTGCCGTTGATCCACAATCTGCTCGAAGGCGGGCCGTCACCGTTCCGCAGCGCCGATGAACTGGCGCCGCTGGGTTTCAAGGTCGCGCTGTTTGCCGGCGCGGTGGTGCAATCGGCGGCAAGCGCCATGGCGGCCACACTGGCGGAAATTGCCAGTAGCGGATCGACACTGGCGCGGCGTGAGGCGATGCTGGTGGCGCCCGACATGGCGAAACTCGTCGGTGCGCCGGCGCTGGCCGCGGCGGCGAAGGGGTGGGAATAGGCACGGCCTTCCCCACATTGTCATCCCGGGCTTGACCCGGGACCCAGCTTCTTTCCGCTATTGCCAAGAGAAACTGGGCCCCGGGTCAAGGCCGGGGTGACAGGGTCACAAATCCGCCGCTACCAGATCCGCCGCCTTTTCGCCGATCATGATTGCTGCCGCATTGGTGTTGCCCGAAATCGGCGCCGGAATGATCGAGGCATCGGCAATGCGCAGTCCGGTGATGCCGCGCACGCGCAAGCGGTCATCAACCACGCCATTTTGCCCCATCGCGCAGGTGCCGACCGGGTGATAGCCAAGGAAAGTGGTCGCCTTGAGATGCGTCTCCCAATCGCTGTCGCTGGTGCAGGCGGGGCCGGGCAGGCGTTCGCCGGTGATGGCGGGCGCAATCGGCGGCTGTGCCATGATGGTCCGAACGATACGGCAGGCCTTGATCAGCCGGGCAACATCATCGGGATGGCCGAGCAATTGATGGTCGATGACCGGCGGCGCGTGCGGATCAGCCGAGGCCAATGTCAGTTGCCCGCGCGCCTTGGGATAGTTGAGCGCCGCCACAACCGTGACCGCCGGGCGGCGATAGGGCACGACGCCATCGGGCGAAAAGGCAAAGGCAAAAGGCCCGAACATCAGCTGGATATCGGGTGATACCACTTCGGGCGACGAGCGCAAAAAGGCGACAGCATGGGGGTAGGGGCTGGTTGCCGGGCCGCGCCGGGTCAATAGCCAGCGCAGCAGCGCCAGGCCCATGCGCGGGCCATTGGCATCCATGTTGTAGGTGTGCTGGCCGACATCCCAGCTCAAATTGGCATTGGGGTGTTCGGCGAGATTCTGGCCGACCCCGGGAGCATCGAGATGCACCGCGATGCCATGCCGCGCCAGTTCGGCACCGGGTCCGATGCCCGACAGCATCAGCAGTTTGGGGCTGGCGAGCGCGCCGGCCGAAAGGATGATCTCGCCCGCGTCAGCGCTGTGTTGCCGGCCGTTGCGAAGCCACGCCACGCCGGTCGCCTGGCCTTCGCTGATGATGATGCGTTCGACAGTCGCGCCAGTGACGATCGCCAGATTGGGCCGCTGGGCGGCGGTGCCGAGATAGGCGCGCGCGGCGCTGTGGCGCGCGCCGTTGCGCTGGGTGACTTGTGGTGCCGATACGCCGTCCTGGGTTTCGCCATTGTAATCGGGGTTGTCGGGCAGGCCCGCGGCAACGGCAGCGGCGACGAACGCCGTGCCCAGCGGGTGCGTGGTGCGCAGCGGCCCGACGCTGAGCGGCCCCAGCCCGCCGCGCCATTGGCCGCCAATCGGGCTGGTTTCCATCCGGCGAAAATAGGGCAGCACATCGTCAAAGCCCCAGCCGGTGTTGCCCGCTGCCGCCCAGCCATCGAAATCCGCCCGCGCGCCGCGCACATGCAGCATGCCGTTGATCGACGATGATCCGCCGAGCACCTTGCCCGCCGGCCACAGATCGACCTTGCCACCGCGCGAGGCATCAGGCTGCGCGAGATGCGCCCAATCGACCCGGGGGTTGCCAATCAGCCGGACGATGCCGGCGGGGATATGAATTGCCGGATCATGATCACGCCCGCCGGCTTCGAGCAGCAGCACGCGGCGGCGCGGATCTTCGCTCAGCCGGGCGGCAAGCGCGCAGCCGGCAGAACCCGCGCCAATGATGATGACGTCAAACTGGTCGGCCATGGCTCAGGCCTTGGCGTCGGTGGCTTGCAGCTTCTGGAATGTCGCATATTCATTGACATCGTCGCGGCGCTGGGCGGCCCAGCTGGTGGCAAAGCCGCGCGGATAGCGGCTGTCATCGTCGCGGCGGCCATCGGCGGACCAGAGCAGCGGGAACAGGTCACCGCCCGGTGCTTCGCCAGCGATCATTTCGTCAAAGCTGACGCCGGCGATGTTGAGGCAATCGGGCCGCGGCGCCCAGCGCACATCATCGCCGAACACGCGAACCGACAGTGCGATGCGCCAATCATCGGTGGGGTTGCCGTGCGAATAATGCAGCGCGCGCGGGTGGACGACGAGCATGTCACCGACCGCCATGTCCCAGGTCAGGAAGCGGCCGGCATAGGCTGGATCATGGCGCAGTGCTTCGCCATCGGGGTGCGAAACCCGGTCGGCCGGGCGGATCATCTGGCGGGCATTGGGGCTGAACAGCCAATAGCGTTCGTCATTACCCTGGGTGCCGGCGATGACTTCAAGGCTGTTGGCCTTGGTGATCGGGGTCAGCGGGATCCACAGCGATGGCACCATTTTCGTTTCGGCGGTGACCGGCCAGCCCATGCGATCATTGTGCCAGATCGTCTTGTCGGTCGATTGGGGCTTTTTGGCGAAGATTTCATCAAAGAAGAAGCGCGCTGTGGTCGAGCCAAGCGCCAGCGCCGCCGCTTCGCCCAAGGGGCTGTCGAAGACGAAGCGGCGGAATTCGGGGATGGTGCGCGCCATATAGCGGCCGGGGTTGTTGGGCAGCAGGCCAAAATCTTGCTTGTCGATAAGCAGGCGCCGCGCCGGGGCTGCCATGGCGGTGAGCCATTCGGGATCAAAGACATTGCGCAGGCAAACAACGCCATCACGGGCATAGGTTTGCGTGTCTTCGTCGGTGATCGGGCGCAGCGGGCGGGTGTTGAACGGCATGGCGGAGACCTTTTCGGGGTGCGATGCGCCGACCATCGCGCCGCCCGGGCATAGATACAAATCAATCCCCGGGCGATTCCCATGCACGGAATGCATCACCGGCGCAGGCCGAGCGGAGTTCAGCAACGAACATGTCGACGACCGGGCGCGGCGGCATGGCGGCGCGGGTGATCAAGCCGGCCTTGCGCACGACGGGGCAGCCCGGAGCATCGAGCCGCCGCACTTCGCCGCGCCGGGTGCGCCGCTGGATGACATGTTCGGGCAGGATGCCGATGAAGCCGCCATTGGCGATGAGCGAGCGAATGAGGTTGAGCGAATTGGTGCGCACCACGAATTCGGGCGCGGCGAGGCCATCGGCGGAGAAATAATGATCGAGGAAGTCACGCATATGCGGCTGATCGACCACCGCCCAGCGTTGCTGGAGCAGCAACGGCTTGTCGATATCGCGCCGGCCGACGAGCGCGTGGCCGGCGCCGGCATAAACATAGGCATTGAGATCGAGCATCGGTTCTACCTTCAGGTCATTAGGCAGCACCATGTTGGAAAGATTGGAGAAAATCACATCGAGCCGGCCATCGCGCAGGGCTTCGACCAATTCTTCCAAAAAACCCTGGGTCACCGTCAGCGCCACTTCGCGGCCGGCGCTGCACACGGCGGCGACGGCGCGATCGACGATGTGATCGGCAAACATCGCCGCCATGCCGATGGCGAGTTCGCCGCGCGCGCCGCCGGCTACGGCGCGGACTTCGGCGCGCGCCCTGACCGCCTCGTTGAGCATCAGACGGGCATAGCGATACAACGCATCCCCGGCCGGCGTCGGCACCATGCCGCGCGGCCGGCGTTCGAGCAGCACCGCGCCGACGATATCTTCGAGGTTCTTGATGCTGCGCGTCAACGCCGGCTGGCTGATGAAGACTTTTTCGGCGGCGCGTGACAGATTGCCGGCTTCAACAACAGCAGCGAAGTGGCGGAGGTGGCGCAATTCCATGGCCGCAGTCTAGCTTGCTGCTGTCATTCAGCAAGCTGCCATGCATGGCAGCTATGGCGAAAAGCCTAGATTCGAATTGCCATGCATGGCGAGGCGCGGCAATCTGTGCGGATGAAACCTGGCCCGCACCCCCAGAACTCTCCCAACCCAGCGTCGATCGGTATTGAAATTGACGGCCCGGGTCGGGCCTATTTCGATACGGTTGTCACCGATAATATCATCGACATGGTGATGGAACTGGCGGCCGAAGTCTGGACGGTCCGCGATCGCCAATATGTCATGGAAAACGTGCTGGCGTCGCAGGGCATTGATGCGGCAACCCTGATCGAGGCGCACCGCCCAACAGCGGAGGAAATGGCGGCACGCAGGATATTGCGCGAAGCTTTTGTGGCGCGGCTGCTGGCCGGGTTCTTGCGCCGGGCCGATGTAGCGGAGGACAAATCATGAGCGAAGCCGGACTTGATCGCGGCCAGTTGGGCGTGCTGCCGCGCCCGGTGCGGCTTGCTGACGAATCCTATCTCGAATTTCTTGAATCGTTTCGCGATGTGCTGCTGACCCGGATGTTCCCGGCGATGGCGGCGGCCGGCCATGCCCGTTTGCAGGCGGCCGGGCTGCCGCTTGATGATGATGCGCTGGCGCTGGCCACCATTCAGCGCGAATTCGCCAAGGCGCCGATTGTGCCATCGTGGCAGCGCTTCATGCGCAGCCAGCAGGAAATGATGTGGCGCCGCACCCGCGCCAGCTTCGGAGCGACGGCAGAAGCGCAGCTCGACTGGCTGGCGGCTTTCGATACGGCCGGCCCGGGGCGGCTGGTCGTCGATCCCGATTTTGCCGTGCCCGACTATGCCCGGCGCGAGATTCACCTTCAACCGGGTGGCTATACCGATGATCCGATCGGCGGCATCGTCTATCATTATGGCACCAAGGTTTTTTACCAGGGCGGCAACGACCAGGATGAACTGCACGCCGAATTGGCGGCGCTGACGACCCCGCCCGCCGATGGCGAGGTGGCAAACGTGCTCGATCTTGGTTGTTCGATCGGCCAGGGCACGATCAAGTTGAAGGCACGTTTTCCCGAGGCCGAAATCTGGGGGCTCGATGTCGCCCTGCCGATGGTGCGTTACGCCCATGCACGCGCGGCGCAGCAGCAGGTTGCGGTGAATTTCATCCAGGCGCTCGCCGAGGACATGCCGTTCGACGATGGCAAGTTCGATATCGTGTTTGCCTATATTATTTTCCACGAACTGCCGATTGCGATCATCCCGGCAGTGCTGGCCGAGGCGTTTCGCGTGTTGCGGCCGGGCGGGCAGTTCGTGATCTTTGAATTCCCCAGCGCCAGCCAGCATTTGCCGCCCGCGCACCGTTTCATGATCGATTACGACAGCCGCGATAATTGCGAGCCTTATTCGCCCGGTTTCGTCCATGCCGATTTTCGCGGGTTGCTCGCGGCCGCCGGGTTCATTGTCAGCGACGGCCCGCTGAGCCGCAACAGCTTCCTGCAATCTATTGTCGCGACCCGGCCATGAGCGGGCTCGTGGCGGTTGCCGATACCAGCCTGCATGTCGTGCGGCGAGGTTCCGGGCCGCCGCTGTTGTTGTTGGTCGGGCTTGGCGGCCGGGCCGATTTCTGGGCTGGCACCATCGATCATTTCGCCGATCGTTTTGATTGTATTTCCTTCGATCATCGCAAATGCGGTGACAGCCTGCCGTCGGATATCCGCACGACGGTTGCGGTGATGGCGGCCGATGCGCTGGCGTTGCTCGACCGGCTGGGCATAGAAAAAGCCGATATCGTCGGGCATTCGCTCGGCGGCGCCATTGCCCAGCATATCGCTGTGCACGCGCCGGAACGGGTCAACCGGCTGGTGCTATCGGCAAGCTGGGCCGGGCCGCATCCGGCGTTCCTGGCCTTGTTCGACTTGCGCAAGCAGGTGCTGCAAAAATGCGGCCCGGCGGCGTATATGTTGCAGGGCAATCTGCTCGGCAATCCGGGCTGGTGGGCGATGGCGCAGCATGAGGCGATGCACGCCGGCATTGCCGCGCGGCTGGCGAGTTTTGCCGGGATCGAGATTGAAATGGAGCGCATGGACGCGGTCACCGGCCATGATCTGCGCGATGTTGTCGGCACGATCACGGCGCAAACGCTGGTTATCTGCGCGCGGGATGATGCCATCACGCCGCTGCCGCTGTCGGAGGAGCTGGCGCGGCTGATCCCCGGCGCTCGGCTCGATGTGCTGGTGGCGGGCAATCATTTCGCGCCAGTCACGGTTCCCGACGACTATCGCGCCCGGCTGACCGCGTTTCTGGCGATATGAGCGAAGACCCCAATTTTAGCCGCTGGTCGGCGGTGATCGGGCCTGATGAAGCGCCGTCATGGTGGCAGCCGATGCCCGCGCGCGGCCATGTCAGCGTGGCACTGTCGCCGGAAAATACCCCCTATGATGGTTTTTCATCCGGGCTTCAGCTGCTGCCGCCGGGATGCAGCGTTCGCGAACATGGCCATCAGCGCAACCATGAGTTGCTGTTCATCCATAGCGGCACCGGCACCTGCACGATCGAGGATGTCACCCATGATCTCGAGCCGGGCAGCATCGTGCTGTTCGGGCGGCATGCCCGGCATCTGGTAGTCAATACCGGCGAGATCGACATGCAGATATTCTGGGTGTTCATGCCGCCGGGGCTGGAAGACTGGTTCGCCGCCATCGGCCGGCCGCGCACACCGGGGGAGGCGATGCCCGCGCCGTTCGACCGGCCGGATACGGTTGCCGATGTGCAGGCAAAGCTGCGTTTCGTGCCGCCAAAGCCGCGCTGAATGTTGATCATTTCGGCGGCGGAGGTCGAAGCGTTGCTGCCCATGCCGCGCGCCATAGCGGCGATGCGCGACGTGATGATGCAGGTTTCGGCCGGTCGCACCGTGCTGCCGCTGCGCCAGTTCATGGCGATCCCCGATGCACCGGGCAAGCTGGCGGTGATGCCTGGCTATATCGCCGATCCGCCGCTGTTCGGGGTCAAGACGGTGGCGAAATATAGCCACCCGCCGGGCAGCCCGCATGGCAGCCATGTCGGCGTGCTGCAATTGTTCGACGCGAAAACCGGCTTGTTGCTGGCGATAATCGAAGGCGGCAGCCTGACCGCAATTCGCACGGCGGCGGCATCGGCGCTGGCGACCGATGTGCTGGCGCGGCCGAACGCCCGCCGGCTGGCTATCTTGGGCACCGGTGAACAGGCCAGGCGGCATGTGCTGGCGATGGCGGCGGTGCGGCCGATTACCGAAGTGCGGGTGTGGGGGCGATCGCTGTCGAGGGCGACGGCATTTGCCGATGCTCTGGCGCTGCCCGCGCGTGCCTTTGACGATGTGGCGGCAGCGGTCGCCGATGCCGATATCATCTGCACGACGACGCCGGCGGTTGACCCGATATTGTTCGGCGCGATGGTGGCGCCCGGAACGCACGTCAATCTTGTCGGATCGGCGGTTCCGGCAACCGCCGAGGCCGATGCGGCGTTGGTGGCGCGGGCGGCGTTCTTCGTCGATTTTCGCGAGGCGGCGCTCGCCCAGGCCGGCGAATTGCGCCGCGCTATCGCTGCAGGTTGCGTGGCGCCGGACCATATCAAGGCCGAAATCGGCGAAATTCTGCTGGGCATGGTGCCGGGGCGGAGCAGCGCGACCGCGATAACAATCTATAAATCGCTTGGGGTGACGGCGCAGGACCTTGCCGCCGGGGCGGTCGTGTTGGCCGCGGCGCGCGCGGCCGGGCTGGGCCGCGAAATGCCATTGTGAAAAGCGCCGTGAAATCGACGTGACCGCCACCCGGCGGCATGATAAGAGCGCGGCGTTTCGATCCGGGCCGTTCCGGCGTGACCGACCTTCAGGAGATACACATGCGTTCAGCACTGCTTCTCGTTCTGGCACTCGCGGCCACTCCGGCGCTCGCCCAGCAAGCCGCACCCGCCGCTGCTGAAGCGCCCGCCGCATCTGCTGCGGTTTATTCGTCGTCTACAACGCCGATCGGGACGCTGCTCGACGATGCCGATGCCAAGGCGGTGCTCGACAAGGATGTGCCCGGCCTGACGACCAACCCGCAGATCGAAATGGCGCGCGGCATGACGCTGAAGGACATTCAATCCTATGCGGCCGACCAATTGACCGACGAAGTGCTCAAGAAAGTCGATATGGCGTTGGCTGCCATCGTCAAGAAATAGCCAGCCCGCCACCCCTGTCCTTAGCCCTAGTTGCGTCGCCCCCGGCGCTGGCCGCACAAAGCGGCAGCGTTAGCTGTGGGGATGGGAATGGTTATGGGCAGGCTGGCAGGCAAGGTCGGACTCGTGCTGGGAGCGGCCGGCGCCGGTAATATGGGGCAGGTGATAGCCCGGCGATTGCGCGACGAAGGCGCCGAGGTGATGCTCGCCGGGCGCAACGCTGATGAACTGGCGCGCTTTGCCGCTGAAATCGGCGCGGCATGGGCGGTGTGCGACATCACCAGCGCGAGCGATTTGCAAGCGCTGGTGGCGGCGACGGTCGAACGATTCGGCGGGCTTTCCATCGCTATCAACGCCACCGGCTGGGGGTTGATGAAGCCCTTTCTGGAAACAACAGCTGACGAACTGGCGGCGATGACGGCGTTGCAGTTCAGCGGGCCGTTCCAATTTGCCCAGGCGGTTATCCCGGCGATGACCGATGGTGGCTCGATCATCCAGATCAGTTCGGCGACCGCCACGATCATGCTCAACGATCACGCCGCTTATATGGGCAGCAAGGCGGGGTTCGATCATGTCATCCGCTGCATCGCCAATGAATTCGGCGATCGTGGCATCAGGGCTAATTCAATCTCGCCGGGGTTGACCGATACGCCGATGAACGCGGCGGCGGCGCAGGTGCCGGGGCTGTTCGATGCGTTTACCGCATCCTATCCGCTGGGCCGCATCGGCACGTCGGATGATGTGGCGGCGGCGGCGGTGTTTCTCGCCAGCGACGAATGTTTCATGACCGGGGCGAATTTGCAGGTGAATGGCGGGCTGACTCTGCGCCGCAACCCCAATGCCGGCGAGATTGCAGCGTCGGTGGGCAAGGCGATGGCGGCGCTGGGGTAGGCTTCACACCCCCATCATGCCGGCGGTTGATGCGCCATCGATGCCATATTCCGAGCCGGAAATGAACGTGGCCTCGTCGCTGGCCAGAAAGGCAACCAGGGCTGCGACTTCGGACACCTGCGCCATGCGGCGCAGCGGCGCCATGGCTTCGAACTGGGCGCGGGCGGCGGCCGGGTTGGGCGCGCGGTCGATGACGCCGGTGATCATTTCGGTTTCGACCACGCCGGGGTGGATGGTGTTGCAACGGATGCGGGTGCCGGAATTGGCGCAGTGCAGCGCCACCGATTTTGCCAGGGCGATAAGGGCGGCCTTGGTGGTTGAATAGGCGATGTAATTGGCCATCGGGCGATAGGCGTTCATCGATGAATTGATGATGATCGATCCGGTCGCGCCGCCGGGGTTGGCGCGCATCGCGGCAACGGCGGCCTTGGCGGTGAGCATGACGCCGGTGAGGTTTACCGCCAGCAGCGCTTCCCACGCCGCCAGGGTGATCGTTTCGACGCTGCCATCGCCGGTTTCCGTGCCGGCATTGGCAAAGGCGATGTCGAGCCGGCCGTGGCGGGTGTTGATTGCCGCCATCAGATCGGTCCAGCCCGCGGCGTCCTCGACTCGGTGGGCGATGAATTGTGCGCCGGTTTCAGCGGTCAGCGCGGCGGCGGCAGCGGCATTGGAGCCGGTAAACACCACTTTTGCACCATCGGCGACCATGCGGCGCACCGTGCCGGCGCCGATACCCGAGGTGCCGCCGGTGATCAGGGCGACCTTGCCCGCCAGTCTGTGTGTCATCTCGGCCTCATCTGCTGCTGTACTACCATGCCGCAAGCATGGGGTGTGCGAACCTGTGCTTTGTCCAAGGTGACGCGCCGGCAGTGAAGCGCCATGATGGGCGCAATCTGACAGGAGCTGAGACCATGGCCGATATCGACCCCAAGCTGCCGCCCGGCGCGGCGCGTTCGCAAGGTATCAGCTGGACCGACCTGATGCAGAGCGATGCGCGGCCGGTGCCGGCGTTCTTGCTGCAGGAATCCTATGAGCACATGGGCTCCGAACCATTGGCAACGACGCGCTATACCAGTGCCGATTTTGCGGCGCGCGAAGTTGCCGACATGTGGCCCAATGTCTGGCAATTCGCTGCGCGCGAGGAGGATTTGCCCGAAATCGGTGATTACATCGTCTATGAAAATGCCGGGCGCAGCTATCTTGTCGCGCGCCAGGAAGATGGCTCGGTACGGGCCTTTCACAATGTCTGCCTGCATCGTGGCCGCAAATTGCGCACCGATGATGGCAATGCCGATGTGTTCACTTGCCCCTTTCATGGGTTTTCGTGGAACAAAGGCGGCAATGTGCACGAAATCCCGTGCCGTTGGGATTTTCCGCACCTGCGCGAGGACAGGATGGCGCTGCCGCAGGCCGAGGTGGGGCGCTGGGGCGGCTATATCTTTTTGCGCGAAAACCCGGGTGGGCCGTCGCTGGCCGATTATCTGGCGCCGCTGCCGGACCATTTCAGCCGCTGGCGCCACGAGGAATGCACGACCGCAGTATGGGTCGGCAAGGTCGTGCCGGCCAATTGGAAGGTGGTGATGGAAGCCTTTATGGAAAGCTGGCACACGCTGGTCACACACCCGCAGATCCTGCCCTTCACCGGCGACGAGAACGCCAGCTACTGGACCTGGGGCGACAATGTGAACGTCAATCTGGTGCCGTTTGCCGTGGTGTCACCGCATATCGACCCCAGCGACAAGCCCCAGCAATGGATTGTCGATCAATTCATCAAGTTCAACGGGCGTTCGGCGGAT
Organism: Sphingomonadales bacterium; assembly: GCA_038328515.1. Taxonomy (GTDB): domain Bacteria; phylum Pseudomonadota; class Alphaproteobacteria; order Sphingomonadales; family Sphingomonadaceae; genus Sandarakinorhabdus. The sequence continues at coordinate 20,160 of JBBQMB010000002.1, read as the reverse complement.
AGTTACGAGGCAGGCGCTGATGCCTTTGCCGTCACCGTGCCCGAAGGCGTGACGGCGCGGCACGCGCTCGGCGAGGCGATGCGGGCGAATTATTCGACGCTTTATGGCCATGATCTAAGCGATGCGACCGATGCCGAGCTGCTCGATGCGCTGGTCTATAATGTCTTCCCCAACTTTGCGCCCTGGGGGGGCTTCATGCCCAATATCGTTTATCGCTTCCGCCCCGGTGATGATGTCGACCATTGCCTGATGGAGGTCCGCGTGCTGACCCGGGTGGCGCCGGGCGAACCGATCCCGCGCGGGGTGCCGCTGCATATGCTCGGGCCTGACCAGCCGTGGACGGATGCGCCGGAATTGAGCACGCTGGCGTCGGTGTTTGAACAGGATATGGGCAATCTGCCGTTCGTCCAGCAGGGGTTGAAGGCGTCGAAAACCGGGCAGATCAACCTTGCCGATTACCAGGAAATCCGCATCCGGCATTTCCACCGGACGCTCGACAAGTATCTGGCGTAAAATACCTCCCCCCGCCGGGGGGAGGTCGGACTCGGGCCGGAGCCCGAGCCGGGAGAGGGGTGCGCGGGGTCAACTTGCGCCGGAGAGCAGTGCTTGCCAGCCCCTCTCCCGGGTCGCCTGCGGCGTCACTCGACCTCTCCCCGGCGGGGAGAGGTGTTTTTTTAAAATTGCACGCGCTTGGTATAGCCGCCATCCACGACGACATTGGTGCCCGTCGTGAACCCCGAGGCCGGGCTGGCGAGAAACACCAGGGTTTTGGCGACATCCTCGGCCACGCCGAAGCGACCGAGCACCATCTGCGCCTGGGTGGCGTTGAAGAAATCCGGCATGTGCTGCTTGATGCCATCCCAATTGCCGCCTTCAAAGAAGATCGGGCCGGGCGAGACGGTGTTGACGCGGATGCCCTTGGGCCCCCAGGCTTGGCCGAGTTGCTTGGCATAGGTGAGCAGTGCTGCCTTCATGGCGTTGAAGGCCTGCGGCATGATGAAGGTTTCGGTGGCGGCAGTGCTCGCCATGAACACGACCGAGCCATTGCCCGACGCCGTGAGCGCCGGTTCGAGCGCTTCGCAGCCCTTTACCGCGCCCATGACGTCATATTTGAAGGCCGCGTCCCAATCGCCGGTCAATTGCGCGCCCGATGATGAGGCGCCGGGGATAAAGATATCGCAGCCGCCGAGCGCGTCGGCGGCGCGGGTCAGCCAGCCGGGATAGGCATCGAAATCGGTGAGATCAAAGGCTTCGCCGAACACTTTGCCGCCATGTTGCGAAAGGCTGGTGACGGCCTCTGCCACCTGATCCGGTTTACGCGAAAAAAACGCCACGTCGGCGCCTTCGCGGGCGAAAATCTCCAGTGCGGCGCGGCCGATGCCGCGGCTGCCGCCGGTCAGGATGACCTTTTTGCCCTTTAGCCCGAGATCCATTGTCTTTCCCCATGCTGCGTGCGCTATTGCAGTGACTGTCTGCCACAGTCGGCGGGGCGGGGCATCCTGTCCTTCGCGCCAGTTGGCGGGGGCATATCGCGGGGGAGAGCGGGGCGTGCGCAAGGGTTTGTGGCTGGTAATCGCGGGATTGCTGCTGCTGTTCGGTGGCGCGTGGCGCGCGGCGCAGGTGCAGACCACCGGCGGCATCACGGTCACGCAAGTGCATTTCGCCGGCGATGGCGGGGTTGTGCTGCGCGGGCTGTTGTATGTGCCGCGCGCGGCGACCGCTGCAACACCGGCGCCGGGCATATTGGCGGTGCACGGCTATATAAACAGCGCCGAAACCCAATCGGGCTTTGCCATCGAATTCGCCCGGCGCGGCTATGTCGTGCTGGCGATGGACCAGACCGGCCATGGCTACAGCGGCGGCGCGGCCTTTTCGCAAGGCTTTGGCGGGCCGGCGGGGCTGCGTTATCTCAAGCAGTTGCCGATGGTCGATCGCGGCAATATCGGGCTTGAAGGCCATAGCATGGGCGGTTGGACCGTGCTTGCGGCCGCCGCGAGCGACCCTGGCGGCTATCGCGCCATGGTGCTCGAGGGCTCATCGACCGGTGCGCCCTTTGCCAAGGATGGCACGCCGGCCTGGCCGCGCAACCTCGCGCTGGTGTTCAGCCGCTACGATGAGTTCGCCAAGGTGATGTGGGGGGTGGACCGGGCGGTGGACGCGCCGGGGTCGCCCAAGCTCAAAACCCTGTTCGGCACCGGCGACGATGTGGTGCCGGGGCGGGTATATGGCGACCTGACGGCCGGCACGGCGCGGCGGCTGACCATGCCGGCGGTGACACACCCGGGGGATCATATCAGCGTTGATGCCATTGGCGACAGCATCGACTGGTTTGCCCAAACGCTGGTGGGCGGCACGCCGCTGCCCGCCGATGACCAGATCTGGTGGGGCAAGGAGCTGGCGACCGGGGTGGCGCTGATCGGTTTTGTGCTGGTGCTGCTCGGGGTGATCGATGTCGCGCTCGGCCTGCCCGGGCTGGCGGCGTTGCGCGCGGTGCCGCGGTTTGCCGTGGTGGCGCCGCAGCGTTGGTGGCGCGGCGTGGCGTTGAGCGCGCTGATACCGGTGGTGACATTGTTCCCCGCCTATATCGCGGTGACGCTGTGGATGCCGGCATCATCGTTGTTGCCGCAAGTGGTGACAACGCAATTGCTGCTCTGGTCGGCGGTCAATGCCGGGTTGGCGCTGCTGCTGGGGCGCTTTGGGCCGCCGTTGCCGGTTGTGCCCAAGCCTGCGCCAGTGGCGGCGCTGGGACTGGCGGTGCTGGTGCTGGGGGTCGGTTATGGCCTGGTCGTGGCGGTCGATGCGCTGTTTCTGGTTGATCTGCGCTTCTGGGTGGTGGCGCTGAAGCGGCTCAGCGCGGCCCAGATGGCGATCGCTCTGGTGTATCTGGTGCCGATCACGCTGTGCTTCTGGGTGATGGTGCGGGGGCTTTCGGGGGTGCTGGCGGGGGCCGGGCGCGGGGCTTTTGGCCAATATGGCGCGGCTATCATGGCGTTGGCGGGGGGAATCCTGCTGTTTCTGGTGGTCGACTATGGGGTTTTGTTCGCAACCGGCGGGCTGCCGACGGGGTTTGACCCGCTGACAACGGTGATCGCCATCCAGTTCGTGCCGCTGTTGGCGCTGGTTGCGGTCATCGCCACCTTCTGCTGGCGGCGGCTGGCGAGCCCGCTGCCGGCGGCGCTGATCTGTGGCGGGCTGGTGACCTGGTATGCGGTGGCGGGCACGGCGACGCAGGTGTTGTGACTTGACGCCGCGACCATTTGGCCAAATTGGTAGGTGATGATCCAGTCAGGCCCCACCTCGCACAGCTTCATGTCGCAGCGTTTGAAGCTGCATTATGCCGATTGGGGCAATCCCGACGCGCCGCCGCTGCTGCTCGTGCATGGCGGCCGCGACCATTGCCGCAGCTGGGATTGGGTGGCGCAGCAACTCAGCGCCGATTGGCATGTAATCGCGCCCGATCTGCGCGGCCATGGCGACAGCCAATGGGCTGCCGATGGTTGTTACAGCGTCATGGACCATGTTTATGATCTGACGCAGTTGATTCACCAGATGGACGCCGGCCCGGTGACAATTGTCGCGCATTCGCTGGGCGGCAATATCAGCCTGCGCTACACCGGGCTTTATCCTGAAAAGGTGCGCAAACTGGTGGCCATCGAAGGCTTGGGGCCCAGCCCCGCCATGCAGGCGGAACGCGCCAAGATGGATTTTGCCGATCGCTGGCGCAAATGGATCGCCGACAAGCGCAGCGCTGCCGGGCGGCTGCCCAAGCGTTACCCGACGTTGCAGGATGCGCTGGCGCGGATGATGAGCGAGAACGCCTATCTGACCGCCGAACAGGCACGGCACCTGACGGTGCACGGCGCCAACCGCAACGAAGATGGCAGCTATAGCTGGAAATTCGATAATCATCTGATGGTCTGGCCGTTCACCGACATGCCCGAGCCCGAAGTCGAAGCGCTGTGGCGGGCGATCACCTGCCCGACGTTGCTGATGTATGGCGCCAATAGCTGGGCTTCGAACCCGGAAAAAGACGGCCGGTTGCAGCATTTCAGCACCGCGCGGGTGGTCGAATTCGCCGATGCCGGGCATTGGCTCCACCATGACCAGTTCGATCGCTTCATGGCCGAAGTGAAGGCATTTTTGTGAACACCGACATGGCGGCGGTGTTTGCCGCCGGGGCGCGCGCCGCTGCCGTGCTGATGGCGCGGCAACAGACGGTGGCGGTGGCCGAAGGGGCGACCGGCGGGCTGGTGTGCGCGGCGTTGCTGGCGGTGCCCGGGGCCTCTGCGTGTTTTCTGGGCGGGGCGGTGGTCTACACGCCGCGTGCCCGGCATCGGCTGCTCGGGCTGCGCCGCGAGGATGTGATCGGCATCAAATCGGCGAGCGAACCCTGGGCGTTGCTGGCGGCGCAAACCGTGCGGCAGCGCTTCAGCGCGACCTGGGGGATAGCCGAAAGCGGCGCTGCCGGGCCAAGGGGCAACCCTTATGGCGATGCGGCGGGGCATAGCTGCATCGCTGTGGCGGGCCCGCTGGACGCGGTGCGGACGCTGGCGACGGGGAGCAGTGACCGGATCGGCAATATGGCGGCGTTTGCCGTGGCGCTGCTTGAGATGCTGGCGGTGCAGGTGGCGGCGTAATTCCCTCTCCCTTGAGGGGAGAGGCGAGAGACGCGCGCAGCGCGGCCCGGGTGAGGGTGGTTCGCGCGAGCACGAGCGGATCACCCTCACCCGGGGCGCTGGCGCGCCTCTCGCCTCTCCCCTCAAGGGAGAGGAGGGTTATCGCTCATCCCGCCCGGGTGACGGCACGCCGCTTTCAGCAACCATCGCAGCGGTAACCTTGCCCTTGTATTTATTGCCGAAATGGGTGCGGACATAGCCGATGACATCGGCGATCTGCTGATCGGTCAACTGGCCGCGGAACCAGGGCATTGCGCCTTTGCCGCCGGTGACGACGCCGATGGGGTATTCGGGATAGGCAAGATTGGCATTGCCGGCGAGCGCGGTGATGCGGCCGGCACCGACGGCACCCTTGGCATTGGCCATGTGGCAGGCCTGGCAGACCTCTTGATAGACTTTTTCGCCCGCGTGCGGGGCGGCTGGTTCAGCGGCGAAAGCCGGCGCTGCGGCCAGCACAAGGGCGGGGAACAGGAACTTCATGCGTCAGGCCTCCAGGGCACGTTTGTGGAGCCGGGTGATGGCATCGAGCGACGACAGCAGCGCGCCTTCCATCCAGCAGCCGACATAGGATGCGTGTTCGCCGGCCAGCACGATCCGGTCATCGACAGCGCACAGGGTCTGATAATGTTCCTTGCGGGTGGCTTCGTTCCATTGCGCGCAGCAGCCCAGGGTGAAGGGCACCCGGCTCCAGGCGACGGCGACACCGTTGCTGAAATTTTCCTTGTAGCGGCCGGGGTGGAACACCGCCCCCATTTCGAGCGCGGTTCGCACCCGTTCCTCGGGCACCATGCCGGCAAAGCGATAGCTGGCGGGGCCGAAGGTATAGGCGCCCAAAATCACCCCCGGGCCGGCGCTGTGCATACCGCCGCTGGGATAGGAAATCTGCGAGATCGGCTGGTCAGTATAGCTGATGCCGCCATAGATTGCTTCGTCATCCTCCCAGAAGCGCGTTTTCATCTCCAGCCCGACCTTGACCGAATTGGAATAGGGCACCGCCGCGATCGCCGCGAGCAGGCCGGCCGAGGCATCGAGGTCGATCTGGCTGAGGATGCCGAGCGGGATCGTGCAGACGCAATAATCGGCCTTTGCCGTGCGGGTCTGGCCGCTGGCAAGGTCGGTATAGGTTGCCGTCACCGCGCCGCCCGACTGGTCGATCTTCGTCACCTTGGCGCCATAGCGGACCAGGCCTTCGACCTGTTTGCCGAACGCCTTGCCGATCATCCCCATGCCGCCGACCGGCTGGAACATCGTCGTCTGGTGCTGGTTTTCCATGTGCTGGGCCACCAGGTCGCCGATATTGGCATCGAGCAGATCGCCGAACTTGAACGGCGTCGAAGCGATGGGCGCGCCATCGACACCGCCGCCGAGCGGCCGATCATAGCCGCGCCGTCGCGAGGTGTGCAGGCCCTTGGCATAGCGCATGTCGTTATCGAGCAGGCCCCAATCGCGCAACGCTTCCTTCAGGCGATCACGATCTTCGGCGCGGAGTTCGCTGTCGAGCCCCTTGTTATCGATCGCCTTGGCGAGCAGTTCGGCGACATTGCCATCCCAATCTGCCGCCAGTTCGCGATAGCGCTGCGGCTGGCCGCCAAACGCCTTGGAATTATGCACCAGCGCCTGGTGGTTGAGCTGGATAAAGGGTTCGAGCGCCACCCCGAACGCCTTGCAATAATGCAGGATGGTGCGGTGGTGATAGGGGATGCGCCACGGCCCGGGGTTGAGATAATTGCCCTTGGCAAAGCCGACCTGCTGCGCTGCGCCGCCAAGTTCGGTATAGGTATCACCGCCATAAAGTGACCAGTTGCGGCCACCGGGGCGATTATTATATTCCAGAATTTCAACCTTGTAGCCAGCATTGCGCAGCTCGATCGCCGCGAGCATGCCGGCAAGGCCGGCACCGAGCACGAGCACGGTTGCTCCCGGCCGCGCGCCCGACAGCCTGGGTGGCCCGGTGAATTGTGATTCGGCGGCATGGCCCATGCTTTCCATCGCCTGATAGAGCAAAGAAGCGCCGCCCATGACGCCGATGGCGTGCAATAGCTCACGCCGGGTCGGTGCCCGTCCGCCAGTATCGATCAATGACCCGCCCCTCACTTGTGCAACGCAGCAGAACGCAGTGTGACGCCGGTTCGGTCTTGCCGCAATAGGGTGTTTACCGGGTGCGCGCGCTGCGTCAGCATCGCAAAGACATTGCGTGCGGAAAAAGGGCGATGGGGCGATCGACGGGGATTGAACCCGCAACCTCCGGTACCACAAACCGGCGCTCTAACCAATTGAGCTACGATCGCCACGGCCTCGGGAAAAACCCGGGGACGGCGCGTGAGATAAAGGAGGTTGCGCGCGGGCGCAAGCGTTGCTGTATCCAGCCTGTCGTTTCCGGCTTTCCCTTGGCTTGTTGTTGCATTATTGCGCTATCAGGTAATTTCATTAACCGACCGCCCGAATCGAGTGAGTGACGCGATGATCTTTGACGCCGGTGATTTCGACGCGCATGAGGCGGTGCATTTTTCGCACCATGCCGCCACCGGGCTGACGGCGGTGATTGCCGTGCATTCCACCCATCTCGGCCCGGCAGCCGGCGGTTGCCGCTGGTGGTCCTATGCCGATGATCGCGCTGCGATGGTCGATGCGCTGCGGCTGTCGCGCGGCATGAGCTATAAAAATGCCATGGCCGGCTTGCCGATGGGCGGCGGCAAGGCGGTCATCATGAAGCTGGATAGCGCGCCCAAGACCGAGGCGCTGCTCGAAGCCTTTGGCGATGTCGTGGCCGGGCTCAATGGCCGCTATGTCACCGCCGAGGATGTTGGCATCAGCGAGCATGACATGACGGTCATCGCGCGCCGCACCCGCCATGTTTCGGGCCTGCCGGTCAGCGGCGGCGGGGTCGGCGGCAATCCGGCGCCATGGACGGCGCAGGGGGTGTTCGTCGGCATGCGCGCCGCGGTGGCGCACAAGCTGGGCCGTAGCGATTTTGCCGGCGTGCACGTCGCCATCCAGGGGCTTGGCAGTGTTGGCGGCGCCCTGGCCGAAAAGCTGGCGGTGGCGGGCGCCGTGCTGACGCTGGCTGATATCGACGTCGCGCGGGCCAGGGCCTATGCCGCGCGGCTGGGCGGCCGGGCGGTCGACGTGGCTGCCATTGCGCAGGTGCCGGCCGATGTGTTCAGCCCCAATGCGCTGGGCGCCGGGCTGGATGCCGAAACGATCGCCGGACTGAATGTCGCCATTGTCGCCGGCGCGGCCAACAACCAGCTCGCCACGCCGCTCGATGGCGCCCGGCTGGCGGCGCGGGGTATTTTATATGCGCCCGATTATGTCATCAACGCGGGCGGCATCATCAACGTGGTTGCCGAATATCTGGGGCAGGGCGATGTGCCGGCGGTGGCCCGCGCAATTGCACTGATCGAGGGCCGGCTGGCCGATATTTTTGCCGAGTCGAGCCGTAGCGGGCTGGCGACCGATGCCGTGGCCGATGCGATGGCGCGGCGCCTGATCGGGCGGTAGCGCGGGTCATGGCGCTCTAATAATCCTTTCGCCACTGCAAATTGGCGCTGGTGCCGCCCAGCGTCTGCACCGTCGACAGGATCGAAAGTGTCCGGGTCAGCGACACTTCGACGTTGGTTGCGGTATAGCCCTGGGCGTCGGTGGCCAGCTCCACATAGACGTTGCGGCCGATATATTGCCCGGCCGCCAGCGCGGTCTTGCGGCCGGTCGTCCGATCGGCGGGCAGGATACGCAGCCGGTCGATTCCCAGCCCCTTGCGCACCGAATTGACCGGATTGAAGCCACCGCTGCCCCTGAGCGATGCCAGCGCGCCGGCGAGTTGCACGGCCTCGGGTGCCGACAAATTGGTCACCGAATCGCCGAACAGCACGCGGCTGAGCACTTCATCTTCGGGCAGCGCCGGCACCGAGCTGAACTTGATCTCGGGCCTTTGTGCGGTGCCGTCGATGTCGAGCTGCGCTGTAAAGCCCGAAGCGGTGCTGACCGCGACGATATCGATACGCGGATCGGGGGGGTATTCACCCTGAAAGCGCACATCGCCCTTGGTCAGGCTGAAGCGTTTGCCGGCAAAATCATAATCACCGCGTACCAGTTCGACCCGGCCGAGGATTTCGGGCGTGGTGGTGCCGCCCCTGACCTTGAGATCGGCGCGAAATTCGGCCTCGACGCCCATGCCCGACAGGAACAGGCGCCGGTCGCTCTTGACCGCCAGATTGACCAGCCAGCGCGTGCGCGGCGCATAGGCAACGACGCGGCGGCCAAGCACCTTGACGTTTTTTTCGGTGACGAACAGCGTTGGCACCGTGACGGTATTCGACCGGCCAATCCGATAAACGGCGCGATCGATGACGAGATTGCCCGACAGCACGCCGCCATATTCATCGGTCGCGATGCGCATCGTGCCGCTGGCGCTGCCGGCGAAATCGTCGCGGTTGACCAGCTTGGCGTTCTTGAGTTGCAGCCGGATATCGGCCGGAAAGGCGCGTTCCGCCGACAGATCGATGCCGCCCGATCCGGTGATGCTGCCATCGGAACCGACTCGGCCGGCAAAGCGCGTCAAATCAAGCCGCGACCCGTTGAAGCGAGCGGCGAGCGACACCTGATCGATCACCGCGCCCAGCGCCGCTGCTTCGACGCGGGCGCCTTCACTGCGCAGCGTGCCCGCCAGCCGCGGGTCGCCGACCTGGCCGGTGACATCGACCGCCACCGAAATCGGCCCGCGCACATCGATCGCTTCGACGCCGGACAGGCCCCATAGCGCCTGCGCCGGGCCATTGTAGCGCAATTGCGCAAAAATCGAGCTGGCGAAGATCCGGTCTTTCAACGGGGTCTCGCCATCGGCGACGGGGCCGATACGCGCCTGGGCACGGCCTTCGACCTTGCCGCCGCGCACGATCACGGCGCGCGCAATGGTCCCGGCGGCCGACAGTTCGGCATTGATGCCGATGTCGATGGGCAGCGATGCCGAGGCGAGACCGGTGCGCGAGACATTGTTGAGCTTGAGGCTGGCGGTGCCGGTGGGCACATTGTCCGGGGTGAGCGCGAGATCGATGGTTCCCGAAACCCGGCCGTTGATGCTCAGCGATGGCGTGGCAACCGTCAGCAGCGCCAGCGACACTTTGTCGAACCGGCCGTGAAGCACGCTTTTGTCGCCGAATTGGCCCGATACTTCGGCGCTGCCTTCGGATGTGACGATGCTGAACGGTGCGAGTTGCCACCCGGCAGCGCCGCGGCGGGTCAGGCGGATCGGCGCGCTGAGCGACACGGGCTTGCGATCAAGCGTGCCCTCGCCCGATATCGTGACGCTTTCGGCGTTGAAATCGGCGGTGGCGGTGAGCGTGAAGGGCACCGTGGTGCTGCCACGCGCGCTGCCCTTGGCGCTGCCGCGGCCATCGGCATAACGGATGCTGCCCCGGGCATTGTCGATGCGCAGTTCGTCGCGCTCTATCCCGGTGAAATCGAAGCTGCCGGTGATGGCGGGGCTGCCGGCTTGCTTGCGGTCGGGGATGAGGGCGACCAGCGTCAGGCTGCCGCTGTCGATGCTGACCGGCGAGGCCAGCGCCAGTTGGGCATTTTTCGCGGTGGCGGTGACGTCGGCGCGCTGCACGGCACCGGCGGCGGATAACAGGGCGGCGCCGGTGAAGCCGGTTCCGGCAAAGCCGATTCGGCCGGCAAATGGCCCGGCGGCGGTTTGTACGAGCCGGCCCTGGCCCTTGATGCCGGCGATGCTGCTGTCGGTGATATCGATCGAGATCGGATCGGTTGTGGTGTTGATCAATCCGTTCGCAGTAACAGGGCCATAGCTCGACCCGCCCAGCGCGGCGAAGCGCCAGCCATCCGGCGCCGGCGCGACATGGGCGCCGAGCCGCACCAGCCCGATACCAAAGCCGGGCCTGGCGAGGACGACATCGACGACGGGCGCGGTGATGGGGCCGGCGAGTTGCAAGGTCAGCGGCCCGTAATCGCGCGATACACCCGTGGCTTTGGCGGTCACGATGCCGGCGGGCGTGCGGCTGCCGCTGGCATTGAGCGTGATCCCCGGCGCGGTGATGCGGGTGTTGCCAAACACCAGTGACAGGTCGGGCGCCACGTCGAAATCGGCGGTGATGGCGGGCAGGCCATCGGCGATGCTGGTGAAAAAGCCGTTGTCGAGCCGGGTGATCGCTATTGCGGTGCTGCCGGTGACGCGCGCGCCGGCGCCTGCCGGCGACACGCGCACCGTGGCACTGACATCGGCAAGGCCCAGCCCGGTTATGGCATAGCGCGGCACCAGGGCTTTGGCGGTGACGACATAATCGGCGGTGGCGAGCGTGACGATGGCATCGGCAGTGCCCGACAGGCTGTCGCTGCGGAAGCGCAAGGCGGTGCCGGTCATCCGGCCGTTGGCGAACAGCAGCGGGCCATCAATGTGGATACCGGTCAGCAATGGGTCGCCATAATCGCCGGTGCCGGTGATGCGTTGCGCCGTCAGGCTGACCGGGATGGTCAGCGGCGTGTCACCGCCGCGCACGATACCCACGGCCCGCACCTGAGTCGCCACCCGGTCGCCAAAACTGGCGGTTGCCGCGGTCAGCCGATAATCGAACAGCGGTGCGGCAAAGGTCCCGGCGACCTGTGCCACCAGCCGGACGTCGCGGCCGCGCACCCGGGGATGCAGCGCTGCCGGATCGAGCAGCCGCGCATCCACGATCAGGCTTTTGATATCTTCGCCGCCAAAATCGAGCCCGCCGCGCACCGTGAGCGTCACCGCTCGGCTGGCCAGCGCCGCCGCGATCGCGGTTTCGCCGTCGCGCACGCTGGCGGTTGCATCGATGCGCAGTTCCGGCCCCAGCAACCGCGCCGTCACCCCGGCCAGCAACCGCGCCGGCTGGGCCGTGCCGTGGAGGCCGAATTCGCCTGAACGCGCCGAAACCGCCAGATCGGCCAGCGGCGTGCCCGCCAGCGATGCCGCCAGCCGGCCCTGCCAGACCTGCCAACTGCCATCGCCATCGAGATTGATATCGATCGGTTGGGCGATGCCCAAAAGGCCGGTGATGGCCCCGCCGGCGGGTGCTGCGATCACGGCGGACAGATCGAAACGATTTGCATCGGGTTCGGCATCGAGCTTGAGGCGGATGATGTCGCCACTGCGTTGCGCTTTGCTGCCCGGGGGGGCTTGCCCGTCCACAAGCGTCTGCACGACCAGATCTAGCCGGGCGCGCCCTGCGCGGATATCGGCACTGCCGCCGGCTTCGAGCACGTGGCGGCGGCCGGCGACCGGCGCTTCAAGGATCAGCCGATCGATTTTGAGCCGCCCGATATCGAAATCGAAATCGGGCAGGATGCGGTCGGTCTGGCTCGGCAACAGCGCCGGCCGCCGCAGCACGCGGACTTGCGCCGCGAGCAGATAGCGCGCCGTGAAACGTTTCTGGAACAGATCGAGCGGCCGCCAATCGATCGATAGCAGCGGAATTTGCGCAAAAACGCCGTCGGGGTCGCTGATCCGGACGTCATGGATCACGGCCTTGCCAAAGATCGAGCCGTCGATTCGTCCGGCGTTGATCGAGAGGCCCGATTGCAGCTTGTAACCGGGCAATTGCCGGATGATGAAGGCGCGGCCCGTTTCGGTATCCAGCCAGCGCACCCCGCCATAGCCCAGCATCGCCAGCACCAGCACGCCGATCATGATGAATGACAGCACGCGCGCGATGCTGCGGCCGCTGGAAAAGCCGTTGCCGGGCGGGTCAGAGCGATCGGCGGCCATCAGAACGCCTGACCGATGGACACGTAAAAGGCGATGCGCGGATCGCCCGGCGAACGGGTTACCGGTGTGGCCACGTCGATCCGGACCGGGCCAAAGCTGGTGTAATAGCGCAGGCCAACGCCCGCCCCGACCTTGAGATCGGTGAATTTGGGCAGCGATGTCGCATAGACCTGCCCGGCATCGACAAAGCCGACAAGGCCGACATCGCTGCCAAACAAGGTCGTGCGATAGCGGACTTCGAAAGCGGCTTCCGACAGGCTGTTGCCGCCGGTCGGGGCGCCATCAGTGTCTTTGGGCCCGACGCCCTGGAAATCGAAACCGCGCACCGATCCGCCACCACCGGCATAAAAGCGCCGGTCGGGGGCGATGCGGCCGCGGCTGGCACCCGCGATGGCACCAAAATGCAGCCGCCCGGCCAGCACGACATTGCCAAACGGCTGATAGGCCGTCGCTTCGACCTGCGTTTTGACATAATTGACGCTGGTGCCGCTGCGCAGGGTGAATTCCGGCGAGATGCGGCTGGTCAATCGGAAACCGCGCGTCGGGTTGAGCAGATTGTCCGATTGATCCCAGGTGACATTGCCCGGGAAGGCGAGAATGTAATAGGTATCCTTGGGATCATTGGGCGCGGAACGGTCACGCTGGCGGGTGACCAGCGCTTCGGCGCCGATCGAATAGGTCCAGGGCTTTTGCCAGATGACGTTGCTTTCGCGCGCCAGCCCGACACCGATCGAAAAGGTCGTGGCATCAAAGGCATTTTGCTGTTCGGCCGAAACGCCGACGCGCGCCGACAGCGACTGGTCGCGCTTTTTGAAGTTGCGGCGCAGGAATTCGGCGATCAACACCTGTTCGCGTTCGGCAGCGATGCCGCGCACCGTGAAGCCGCCTTCGGGGCGGAACAGGTTGCGATGGCTCCAGCTCGCCTCGGCGCGCAGGCCCTGGCCGGTCGAATACCCGCCGCGTGCCGAAATGCTGCGCACCGGTGCTGCTTCGGCCGTGATGAGCAGATCGACGCGCTGGGTGCCATCGGCCGCCGTTGTGCCGGTCGCAACCGGCTTGATGGTAACGCTGCCGAACAGCCCGGTCTGTATGAGGGCGCGGCGCAGATCATCGCGGCCGGTTTCGGTATAGCGGTCACCCGGTTTGAAGCGCGCCAGCGTGGTGACGTGGCTGTCGGACAGGCCCTGGGTCTCGCCGGCGATGTGAATGGTGCCAAACAGCCCGCGCGGCCCCAGATCGACGCTTTGCAACAGCGATGCGGTGCGGGTGGCATGATCGACGACAATGTCGGGCTTGCCGACATTGGGAAACGGATAGCCGGCATCGGCGAGCCGGATCAGCAGCGCATCCTGGGCAGCATTGACCTTGGTGGCATCGATCGCATCACCGGGCGTGACGCCGAGCAACGGCAGCACCACGGCAGCGGGATCGGCAGCGCGATCGGCAGCCCCGTCGGGCGCGACAACGCTGATCGAATCGAAATGATAAAGCGGGCCGGGATCGACCGCCAAGCTGACGCGAGCCGGGCTCGAATCCGCTGTCGCTGCCGAAATGGCGACTTCGGTCGTGCCGCCATAATAACCGATCGAACGCAGCAGTTGATCGATCAGATCACGGTCTTCGGCGACGCGGCGGTTGATCTGGGGGCGGTTTGAATCATCGCCGCGCTTTGTCCACAAGGATGACAGGCTGCGAAATTCACTTTCAAGGCCCAATTCGGCAAGACCGGTGACATCGACGCTGTAGCGAAAATCACCAGCGACAACTTCGGGTTCGCCATCGCTGGTCGATGATATGGTCGGCCAGGGAACATTGCCCGGCAGCGGCGCGAAATCTTCCAGCCGGGGTTCGTCGGTCGGGAGCGGGGTTTGTGCCGCTGCGTCAGGCGCTGTGTCAGGCGCTGCGTCGGCTCGGGCGGCGACCGGGGTTGCGGCGGGCGGCGTCTCTTGCGCCGCAGCAGCACCGCCCAACAACGCCGCGAGCGGCAAAAGCTGCACGAAACGTCGGGGCCTTGGCAGGCGAGGCTTGGGCAGGCAGGGTAACACCATAGCCGTCTAGCCGGTTGCGGGGCCGGCGCAAAGCCACCGCGACAGCATGGGGACTTGGCGTTGCTGCCGTCGTCGTGCCAAAGCACCGCCATGTCGAATGAAAGCCACGGACCCCAAACTGCTGCAAGCAAACCTGTTGCCCCGCCGCCTCGCCGCGGCGGTGGGTGCCTGATCGCGGCCGGGGTGATTTTGGGCCCTGTCGCCGGCGTGTTGGCCGGCGAGCCGTCGATCGGGCTGGTTGCCGGCCTGGCGCTCGGCGTGGGCGGCGCAGCGGCAATGTACGTGATTGACCGGCGGCAGCAATAGACCCTAATTCAGCCGGCGGCCGACCCAGACCACACGGCCGATCACCGTCACCGCCGCCGGGTCGCAATCATCCCAGCTTGGATAGGCATCATTGTCGCTGCGGATCGTCAACCGCCGAGTGGCGGGGTTCACCGACAGCCGCTTGACCAGCAGCGCATCATCGGTGCGCAGCACATAGATGCCATCGCGCAGCCGGTCGCGATCATCGCTGTCGACGAGGATCTGGTCACCATCGGCCAGCGTGGGCAGCATCGAATCCCCTTCGACATTGATCACCGACAAGGCTTCGGGGCGGCCGCTGGCGACATCGCGCACCCAGTGTGATTGAAAGGCCAGCGCTGCCAGCGGCGTCTCCGGCCCGGCTTCGCGGCCGCTGCCCGCCGATGCGCCGACATCGAGCCGGGGAATCAGCACATAATCACCCTGACTGCGCCCCAGGCCGGGCCGCGTGACGATATTGCCCGATTCGGGGCCACCGAGCAGGCGTTCGGCGATACCGAAATGTTCAGCGAGGGTGCGCCGATCAGCTTCGGACAGCCGGCGTGGCACGCCGCGCTTGATGAATTGCTGGATATAGGTCGGATTGCGGCCGAGACGGCGCGACAGCGAGGCGTAATCCTCGCCACGCGTCGCGATCAGCTCGTCCAGCCGCTTGCGGATGGCAGTGCTGTCCATAATTCGCGGTACCTCCTCTCCTGGCCCGCTTGCGGCAGACCTTAGCATAGTTTTTTACCTAGACTAGTAGGATTTCTACGCGGATAAATTGTTAAACCAGCCGAATCGGTTGTGAATTGCCAGGTGGGAGAATGAAAAATGACTCTGTTGATTACGATCGAACGCCATCTGCGCCGTCGCTCGGTGCCGCCATCGCGCTTTGGTCGTGAAGCCACCGGCGATCCGCGCTTTGTTTTCGATTTGCGCCGTGGGCGCGAACCCCGGGCGGATACCAGCGCCAGGGTGCTCGAATTCATCGCGCAAAGTGACGCTGCGTGCGCGACGAGCGCTATGCCGGCGCCGATGCGTACCGGTGGCACCCGCCTGTCGGCCAGCCTGTCGGCCAGCTTTTCGGAAGGTGCCTGATGCGCAACGCGGCCAACCATGTTCACGCTGCCGTCCTGCGCGCCGTGGCAGCCATCACCGGGATCGACCCGTTGGATAGGGAAAAACCTGCGATAATCCCTGCGATGATAGTTGAATCGATCACCAGCCAGGATTGGGCGAGCCTGACCTTTGTCGGCGCGACCCATGCCATCGCGTTGCGATTGGAGGGCGATGCCGAAGCAATCGCGCGCATGACTCTGTGTCTGGCGGCTCGCCTGCCGGACCATGATATTCCGCTTGCTGGCCAGATCGTCGCCGATATTGCGGTCATGTGTTCCCCGGTTTCAAATCGCGTGGGCAATATAGTTACACAATCGTTAACGGTCAATCTTTTAACAATTCAGGATTGAAACCGTGTGGGGCGGATGCGCCGTCGGCCTGTGATGTTATGGGTCCGACGGCGGGTTTCAGCGCCATCTTGTCACAGCCGTCCGACAAAGTTGAGCGTCGCTCGAATTTCACTTGCGTCGAGGCGGCTTGTCGTTAAGCAATATGAGTCGGAATCAAATCGGGGCGGGGCTTGTGGGTTTGCATAATACGCCTTTGGTGGTGCGCTTGTCGGTCGTGTCGCTGCCGTTGCTGGTGGCGGCCTGTTCGGCAACGCCACCGTCGCCGCCTGTTCGCAGCGCCGACGTGCCGGTTGCCGTTGCCGCCGCGGTCCCGGCCGGTGGCGACGCAGCGCTGGTGATCAGCGGCATTGTGCGCTTGAAGCGTGAAACGGCGCTGGGGTTCAATACCGGCGGGCGCATCGCCGCCATCACGGTGCGCGAGGGTGATCGCGTCAGCAAGGGCCAGATCCTCGCGCGGCTCGACCCGACCAGCCTGTCGGCCGCCGCCACCTCCGCCCGCGCCGAAGCGGAACGCGCCAGGGCAGATTATCGCCGGCTGGACGGGTTATTCGCCAAGGGCTGGGTGACGGCGCCGCGCGTCGAATCGGCTCGGGCGGCGCTGGCGGCGGCGCAGGCGCGCGTGCAACAGGCCGGTTTTGATGTCGGGTTGGCGACGATTCGGGCGCCGTCGGGCGGGGTAATCCTGCGGCGCCAGGCCGAACCCGGGCAAATTGCCAGCCCCGGCCAGACCATCGTGATCCTTGGCGAAGCGGCGTCGGGCTATGTCTTGCAAGTGCCGATGTCGGATGCCGATCTGGGGCGTATCAGCCGCGGCCAGCCGGCGCAGGTGGTGATCCCGGCGCTGGGCGCAACGCCGGTTATGGCCAGCATATCGGAGGTTGGCGCGCGCGGTGATGCCGGCACTGGCACGTTCCGGGTTGAACTGGCGCTGCCGGCGCGGCCCGAACTGCGCTCGGGCCTGATCGGATCGGCGCGGCTGCGGCTGGCGCCGACGTCGAGCAGCGGCGGCGTTGCGGTGCCGGCGACAGCGGTGTTCGGGGCGCGCGCCGATGAAGGCTTTGTCTATGTGTTCGATGCCGCCCGATCGGTGGTGAGGCTGCGTTCGGTCGGGGTCGGCCCCATCGGCGACGCTGCCGTTACCATCACCACGGGGCTGCGCGCCGGCGAAGAGGTGGTGACCTCGGGCGCGGAACGGCTGCGCGATGGCATGAAGGTCAGCCGGCGCGCCGGCCCGTCCGCCGGGCGCGGCTGACGCCATGGGGTTCATCGATTTTGCGGTGCGCCGCTGGCAGATCACACTGGTGGTCTTTGCGCTGTTGTTCGCCATCGGGCTTTCGGCGTTTTTGACCATTCCGCGTTCGGTCGATCCGCATTTCCCGTCGCCGTTCATCAACATCATCGCCACGGTGCCCGGCGCCGAACCATCGGATATGGAAACCACCGTCGCCAAGCCGATCGAAGATGTCATCCAGGGGCTTGATGGCATTGTGCGGGTGCAATCACGCTCGACCGATTCGACCGCCGTCATCACTGCCGAATTCAGCTGGAGCGGCGACCCCGAGAAGAATTACGATGAAGTCGTGCGCGAGGTTAACGCCATTCGATCGACGCTGCCATCGGCGCTGACCCGGCTGGAGTTTCAGAAAACCCGCACCACCGAAGCTGCCGTCATCCAGTTTGCGCTGGTCAGCGATACCGCATCGTACCGGCGGCTGGAAAAATACGCCAAGGACCTGCGCGAACGGTTGAACCGGGTGAGTGGGGTGCGCAACAGCCGCGCCTGGGCGATCCCGACCCCCGAAGTGCGGGTGGCAATCGATGCCGGGCGGCTGGCGCAACTCGGCCTGCCGGTGACTGCGATTACCGATGCGCTGCGTCAGGGATCGACCGACCTGCCGCCCGGTGCCGTGCACAGCGGTGACCAGCGGTTGAATGTCCAGGCCGGCGGGGCGTTTCGCAGCGTCGATGAAGTCGCCGATGAACCGGTGCGCGCCGGCAATGGCAGTGTCGTGCGCGTCAGGGATGTTGCCGCGGTTGGCTGGGGCTATGAGGAACAGCCGCACCTGGCGCGGTTCAATGGCAAGCGTGCGGTGTGGGTGACGCTTACGCAAAAGGATGGGCTCAACGTCCTTGATATCCGCAACGGCGCGATCAAGGCTGCCGACGCGTATCGCGGGCTGTTGCCGCCCGATGTGAAGCTTGAAGTCGGTTTCGACCAGTCGTTCGACATTGCCCGCAAGCTCGATCAACTCGGCCGGGATTTTGCCATCGCGCTCGGGCTGGTGCTGATCACCTTGTTGCCGCTCGGCTGGCGGGCGTCGATTGTCGTCATGGTGTCGGTGCCGCTCAGCCTGATGATGGGGGTGGCGATTCTGGCCTTTACCGGCTTCACCCTCAACCAGTTGGCGATTTCGGGCTTCATCATTGCGCTGGGGCTGTTGGTCGATGATTCGATTGTGGTCACCGAAAATATCGCCCGGCACCTGCGCGAGGGCGATGACCGGATGACCGCGGCGCTATCGGGGACGCGCGAGATCGCCGTTGCCGTCATCGGCTGCACCTGTGTGCTGTTGTTTGCCTTTTTGCCGTTGGCGTTCTTGCCCGAAGGTGCTGGCAAATTCACCCGATCATTGCCGGTGGCGGTGCTTGGCACGGTGGCGGCATCGCTGCTGGTGTCGTTGACCATCGTGCCGTTTCTCGCCAGCCGCATCTTGCCGCGCAACGAGCCGGAAAAGGGCAATCGCTTTCTTCAGGCCATCCAGAACGGCATCCAGCGCTTTTATGCGCCGGTGCTGCACTGGTCGTTGTTCAACCCGTGGAAGGCGATGGCGGCAGCGACGCTGATCGTGGTTTCGGGGCTGGGGCTGGTACCCTTTATCGGGTCGAGCCTGTTTCCGCCGGCCGATGCCTCGTATTTTCTGGTCACGGTCACGGCGCCCGAAGGCACGGCGCTGGCGCGGACCGATCGCGCCGTCGCCTTTGTCGAAAACGCCACCAAGGGCGAACCCGATGTCGTCAATGTGCTGGCCAATGTCGGGCGCGGCAACCCGCAGATTTTCTATAACCAGCGCAGTTTTGACCAGCGCAGCAACCTGGGCGAAGTGCTGGTGGTGCTCAAGCGCTGGGACCCGGTAAAAGGGCCAGCATTGGTCGAGCGCCTGCGGACGCGCTTTGCCGCCAATCCTGACGCCATTTATGTGTTGAAGGTGTTCCAGAACGGCCCGCCGATCGATGCGCCGATTCTCGTCAAGATCGTCGGCCCCGATCTCGATGTACTCAAGAAACTGGCAAGCCAGGTCGAGGCGGTGATGCGCAAGACGCCAGGCACGCGCGATGTTGTCAATCCGGTGGCAGTCGATACGCCGCGCCTCGAACTCGGGCTTGATACCGGCAAGGCGGCGCTGCTCGGCGTTACCCCGGGGGCGCCGCGCCGGGCGCTGCGGTTGGCGCTGGTGGGTGAAAATGCCGGCCGGCTGCGTGACCGCGAAGGCGATAGCTATAATGTCGTCGTCCGGCTGCCGCTCGATCAACGCCATGATATCAGTGCGCTCGATGGCGTTTACGTGCCGGGGCCGAATGGTGCGATCCCGCTGCGCGAAATCGCGACGCCGCGGCTCGATTCGGCGCCGCCGCGGATCAACCGCGAACGCCAGCAGCGTATCGTGTCGATCCAGTCGCAGATCGCCGAAGGCTATCTCACCGCCAAGGTCAACACGGCATTTTATGAAGCGCTCAAGCAGGTGCCGCTGCCCGAAGGCTATCGCTTCGATGAAGGCGGCGAAGCCGAGGTTGCAGCGCGCAGCTTTTCGGGGCTGGGGCCGATCATCGCCATTGCGGTTTTCGGGATATTGGGCGTGCTGGTCATCGAATTCGGGCGGTTTCGCGAAACCGCCGTGGTGGGCGGGGTGATTCCGCTCGGGCTGTTCGGGGGGTTG
>JBBQMB010000001.1:0-77176 GCA_038328515.1 Sphingomonadales bacterium | reverse complement strand
AAGCGCGAAGCGCTCGCCAGTTTCGGTGATGACCGGGTGTTCATCGAAAAATTCGTCGAACAGCCGCGCCACATCGAAATCCAGTTGATCGGCGATGCGCATGGCAATGTCATTTATTTGAACGAACGTGATTGTTCGATCCAGCGCCGCCACCAGAAGGTGGTGGAAGAAGCCCCCTCCCCCTTCGTCACCCCCGAAATGCGCCAGGCGATGGGCGAACAGGCGGTCGCGCTCGCCAAGAACGTCGGCTACACCAGCGCCGGCACGGTCGAGTTCATCGCTGGCGCCGATCGCAGCTTTTACTTCCTTGAAATGAACACCCGGCTTCAGGTCGAACATCCGGTCACCGAATGCATCACCGGGCTTGATCTAGTCGAGCTGATGATCCGCGTTGCGGCGGGCGAGAAGCTGCCGTTTGCGCAAAAAGACGTGCGCCTCGATGGTTGGGCGATCGAAACCCGCGTCTATGCCGAAGATCCGTATCGCGGCTTTCTGCCCTCCATCGGGCGCCTGTCGGCGTGCCAACCCCCCGAGGCGGGGCGCAGCTTTCGTGGGCGCCCTGAAGTAGGGCGCAATGGCCAGGCGTTGGTCCGCATCGATACCGGCGTCATCGAAGGCGCCGAAATCAGCATGTTCTATGATCCGATGATCGCCAAGCTGATCACCCATGCGCCGACACGCGCACAGGCGATTGCGGCGCAGGCCGATGCGCTCGATCGCTATCTCATCCGCGGCATCAGCCATAATATCGATTTTCTGTCGGCGATCATGGCGCACCCGCGCTTTCAGGCCGGTGACAATGTCACCACCGGCTTCATCGCCGAGGAATATCCCGATGGCTTTCACGGCGCGCCGCTCGATGCCGACACGCGCCTCGCCATCGCTGCTGCCGCCGGGGTTGTGCAGGCAATCGAAGCCGAACGCGCCCAGTTGATCGACGGGCAATTGTCGGGCCATGGCGCTGAATATGGCGAGGACTGGGTTGTCGAATTGGGCGGTGAGCAGATTCCCGTCACGGTGTCGGGCGATGGCGCGCGCTTTGAAGTCGCCATCGGGGATGCCGATATAGGGGTCAGCACCGATTGGCGGGTGGGATCGCCGCTATTTGAAGCCGAAATCGATGGCACGCCGCGCAGCCTGACCATCGAAAAAGCCGGCAGCGGCCTCAAGGTCACCACGCGCGGCGCCGCTCGCCGTGTTCGCGTCCTCACCCCGCGCGCGGCCGAACTTGCCGGCTTCATGATCCCCAAGGTGGCGCCCGACATGAGCAAATATCTGCTCTGCCCGATGCCCGGCCTCGTTGTTTCGGTGGCCGTTGCCGAAGGCGACAAGGTGGAAGCCGGGCAGCAGCTTGCCACCGTCGAAGCGATGAAGATGGAAAATATCCTGCGCGCTGAAAAATCCGGCACTATCGGCAAGGTGCTGGCCAAGGCCGGGGATTCACTCGCGGTTGACGCGGTTATCCTCGAATTCGCCTGACGCTTCAGCGCGCCCCTTCATGCGCCAACAGCCAGCGTTTGCGCTCCACGCCCCCGGCATAGCCCGTTAACGTGCCATTGGCGCCGATGACGCGGTGGCACGGCACGACGATGCCGATGGGATTGCTGCCATTGGCCAGCCCCACGGCGCGCGCGGCGCCGGGGTTGCCAAGCAGCGCCGCCAGCGCGCCATAGCCACGGGTTTCGCCCGCCGGGATGCGCCGCAGCGCCGCCCAGACGCTTTTTTGGAACGTGGTGCCGCCGGTGGCGACGGGCAGGCTATCCAGCGCCGCCAGATCGCCATCGAAATAGCTATCGAGCGCCACCAGCACGGGCGCCGGCGCTGCACCGGAAACCAGGGCAAAAACCCCATAATGCCGCGCCAGCAGCCGGTGCATGCGTTCTTCGAAATCGCTGAAATCCAGCGCGCGCAGCACGCCATCGCCATCGGTCACCAGCAACAGGTCGAACGCCGGCGCGGCATAACTCGACAATATCAAATCCATCGGTCTGGCTCCTTGGGTGCGGCGACGGCGCGCGACGGGGCTTTCGCCATGCACCGATTGAAAGACTTCGTTGAACCGGCGCACGCTGCCAAAGCCGGCTGCGGCGGCGATTTGCGCCATCGGCAGGTCCCCGGCATCGACCAGCCGCACCGCCGCCGCCAGCCGCTTGGCCTGCGCCACTGCCACCGGCGACACGCCGAGATGTTTGGCGAACAACCGCCGCACCTGGCGTTCGCCTACCCCCAACCGGTCACCGAGCGCTTCGACCGGGACCGGCGCATCGGTGGTATCAAGCCCGCCCGCATCGATGAGGCTGAGCGCGCGGCGCACGCTGGCGGCGCTGCCCTGCCACGCCGGGCTGCCGGGTGCGCTTTCGGGGCGGCAGCGCTTGCAGGCGCGAAAGCCCCAGCTTTGCGCCTCGGCAGCGGTCGCAGCGAAACGGCAATTCTTCAAAAAGGGTGGCCGCGCCGGGCAAACCGGGCGGCAATAGATGCCAGTGGTTTTCACACAGGTGAAAAACACGCCGTCATAGCGCCGGTCGCGCGCCTGCATGGCGGCGTAGCAGGTTTCGCGGTCGGGCAAGTTCATGGCGCCGGTGTAGCGCCATTCGCCGCGCGCGTCTGGCGGTTTTCGGACTTGGTTGCGGCTGCCTTCAGACGGCGCGACAGCCGAACTGCCCCGTCGCCGTCACCCCGCATTCCGCGCGCTGGCCACCGCGGTTGAAGCGCAGCGACGTCGCGCCCTTGGCGGTCAAAGCCATCACATCGGTAACGCTGCTGACCGGCTGGCCGCCAACCGCTTCGATCAGATCGCCAGGCTTCAGAAAGCCAAGCCGGGCCGAGGGCGCCGTGCCAAGGATCTGGACAACAACGACGCCTTCTTCGGGCAGGCCGATCCCCAGTTCCTGTGCATAGGCCGGCGAAAGATTGGCAACGGTAACCCCCGCCATAATCGACTGGCCGGCGATCTGGGTCAGTTGCCGGGCTGGTTTTTCCGGCGGCGGCGCCAACGTTACAGCGACCGTCTGCTCCTTGCCTGCGCGATACAGCCGCACTTCCAGCGTGCGGCCAACGCCTTCGGTGGCGAGCGAATAACGCAACTGTCCGCCATCGGCGACTTCCTTGCCATCCACAGTGCGCAGCACATCGCCAGCGCGGATGCCGGCGACGGCCCCCGGGCTGCCGGGCACAACGCCGGTCACCAGCAAGCCGCCGGGCCGGTCGAGCCCCGACAGGCGCGCGCTGTCGGCCGTCAGCGGTTCGCCTTCAACGCCGATCCAGCCCGACACCAGCTTGCCTTTGTCAGCGGCGTTCAAAAACACCCGCACCATTTTTGACGGAATGGCAAAGCCGATGCCGTTCGAGCCGCCGCCCTGGGAGTAAATCGCGGTATTGATGCCGATCAGCCGCCCCTGCGCATCAAGCAGCGCGCCGCCAGAATTGCCCGGGTTGATCGCCGCATCGGTCTGGATGAAAAACTGCCAGTCGGACACGCCGATACCGGTGCGCGCGATGGCCGACACAATGCCGGTCGTCACCGTCTGGCCGACGCCGAACGGGTTGCCGATGGCGATGGTGATGTCCCCGACTTCCGAGCGGTCGCTGTCGCCCATCCGGATGACCGGCAGCGCCGACCCCTTGGTATCGATACGCAACAGCGCCAGATCGAGCCGGGCATCGGCGAACACCAGCTTGGCGGGATATTCGCGGCGATCAGCCAGCGCGACGAGAATCTGGTCGGCGCCATTGACGACATGATTATTGGTGATGATCAGGCCATCGGCGCCAACGATGACGCCGCTACCCAGCGATTGCTGCACCCGCGGTTGCGGCGGCGCGCCACCAAAGGAACGCCGGATGAATTCATCCATCAAGGTCGCGCGGCTGCGATCGACCTTGGCGGTGTAGATGTTGACGACGGCCGGCGCGGTCGCCTTGACCACCGGGGCGAACGACAATGACATCTGGCTGGCGCTGGCCGGCGCGACACGGGTGATCGGCGTCGTATCCATGGGGGCAACCTGCGCCGTGACAGGCGCGTCGTTCGATTGCACACCCAAGGCCAGCGCCACTCCGGCGATGCCTGCAAGCGCTACTGCACCCATCAATTTCAGCCGTTTCACTTTTGCCGCTCCTGCCTTGGTCGATCTGTGCATTTTCCCAATTGTGCAATGCGCGTGAAGCGATGATGAACAAGCGGGCGAGACCGATGAAGAAGGTATAAATGCGCATGAAGCTTTGGCACTGCAAGGACGCTCGCTCATTTCGCGTGTTGTGGACGTTGGAAGAGCTCGGCCTCCCCTATGATCTGGTCACCCTGCCATTTCCGCCGCGCTGGGCGCAGCCGGACTATCTGGCGACCAATCCGCTTGGCACCATCCCCTATTTCGAGGACGGCCCGGCAAAAATGACCGAAAGCGTCGCGATCTGCGAATATCTGGCGGTAAAGCATGGCCAAGGCACATTGGCGGTCGCCGCCGATGAGGATGATTTTGGCGCCTGGCTCAATTGGCTGCACCATGGCGAAGCAACACTGACGTTCCCGCAGACGCTGGTGTTCCGCTACAAGATGCTCGAAAAACCCGAACGGCGAATTCCGCAAGTTGCCGAAGACTACAAGCGCTGGTTCCTGGCGCGCACGGTTTTGGCTGAAAATACCCTCGCCGATGGCCGGGACTATCTGTGCGCCGGCCGGTTCACCGTCGCCGATATCTCGGTCGCCTATGCCCTGCTTTTCGCCGGCACGCTGCGGCATCTCGATGAAGTCGGGCCGAACCTGCGCGGCTGGTGGGAACGCTTGCAGACGCGGGATGGATTCTTGCGCGCCAAGGCAGCGCAGGATTGAGAGCGATTCCGGGTCATGATCGGGATCGGCACTGGGATGCCATGCCAGCGCAGGCTGGCATGGCAGGTCAACTTGATTGCAAATCAGTCGGATAAGGCGCCACCGCCACCACATCCGCCATCCGCAACGGCCGATAGAGATGCGGGAACAGCATCCCGCCGCGCGCCGCTTCCCAGCAAAGATCAACGCCCAACGCATCGGCATCGAGCGTCACGGCCATCAGGCCCGGTGCATCCCCGAACCATTTGGCCGCCGTGCCCGCCACCTGATCGGGCGCCGAGATATGGATAAAGCCATCGCGCAAATCATCGGGCGACCCGCCAAACACGCCATCAGCCTGGAGTGCCGCCCATTCATCGGCACGCAGCAACTTGACGATCGGCGTCATCGCGCCACTCGCCGCACCGGCACCTGAACGTTGCACAGATCGGTTGCGCCGGCCGGCCGGATGAAAAAGCCGGTACGATTGGCCCGCGCCTTGAGATAGACCGCAAACGCCGGGCTGTTGCTGTTCAGCACTTCAAAACGCGGATCGCCAATGCCGGCAAATCGAACGCGGGTGATAATCGTCTGTTCGCCCGGCGTCTTGTAGAACCCCAGCGGCCCGGTGCCGCGCGGCAGCGCCGAAAAATCGGAAATCCCGTCAATCACCCGGCCAACAACCGTGATATTGCGATCGAGATGGCGCGGCCCATGGCCGATGACCGCGTAGAGTTCGCTGCCGTCGCCGGTATCGGGCGGGTTATCGCGGCCGACGCCGACACTGGCGTAGCAATGGGCGAGCCAGGCTGTGCCGGTGCGCAGGTCACGCGCCACCGGCCAACCGTTCCAGAAGCCCGATGGGGCATAGGTGTCGACCGATCCCAAGGGGGTGATCTTGAGGCCGCGCGCGCTGCGTTCATATTCGGCCGGCAGTGTGGCGGGATGCGCCGCGCCCGGCCCCGTGCTTACCGCCACGCCGCCCGGGGTCGCCGTACTGCCTGCCGCCACAGCCGCAGCGCCGCCCGATGTCAGCACCTTGTCCGGCCCGGGGCGCGCCGCCCATTGCACGACATAATTATCCTGCACCCGCGTGATCGCCCCGCCATCGAAACGCCCGGCCGCGACCAGCGCGCGAATGGCGGCGACATGCGCCGGGGCAAAATCGGGCGCCATTTCGATCGCCATGGTGCCACGCGGGGTTTCCACGAGCATCAAATTATCGGGCGACACCGCCCGCCAGGCACCGGCCGGAGCAGCCGCAACGATATCAGCAGGGCTTTGCGGCGCCGGCGCTGCAGCGGCGAGGAGAGCGGCAAGAATGATCATGCCGCCACGATGCCGCGCAGCGCCGCCCCAGGCAAGCCCGGCCTTGCGCCACAGGGCGCGCTCAATCCTCCGGCACAAAATCCAGCGCCAGCCCGTTGATGCAGTGGCGCAGCCCGGTCGGGCGCGGCCCATCGGGGAAGATATGGCCAAGATGGCCTTCGCATTTGGCGCAATGCACTTCGGTGCGGACCATGCCCAGGCTGGAATCGGTGGTCGTTGCGACCGCATCCGCCACGGCGTCGTAAAAGCTCGGCCAGCCCGACCCGCTGTTATATTTGGTGTCGGATACGTAAAGCAGGCTGCCGCAGCCGGCACAGAAAAATTCACCGCTGCGCTTTTCATCGTTGAGCGGCGAGGTAAACGGCCGTTCGGTGGCGTGTTCGCGCAGCACGGCGTGCTGCGCGGGGCTGAGATCACGATCGGGCATGTGGCGTCCTTCCCATACATTGTTACCCTGAAATCGGCGCTGCAACAGTGTTTGCCAAGACCTGTTCGACAGGGTGCGGCGAAGGGTTGCGCCGATCACAGCACCGGCCGGGTCAGCGCGTCGATGGCGCCCTGCAGGATATAGGCCGCTGCCAACCGATCGACCCGCGCCGCGCGGGTCTTGCGCGACAGATCTTCGGCAATCATCGCGCGTTCGACCGCCTGGGTGCTCCAGCGTTCGTCCCACAACAACAACGGCAGGTCGAGAACGACGAGGTTGCGCCCCAATGCCCGTACCGATTGGGTGCGCGGCGAATCGCTGCCATCCATGTTGAGCGGCAGCCCGAGCACCAGCCCCTTGATGCGTTCGGCAGCGATAAAGCCGCGCAGCAACGCCAGATCGGCGGTGAATTTGCTGCGCGCGATGGTCGAATGCGGGCTGGCAAAGCTCCACCCGGCATCACAGGTCGCCAGCCCCAGCGTCTTGGTCCCGGGGTCGAGCCCCGCCAGCCGGCCGCCACCCGGCAACAACGCCGCGAATTCAGCGACCTGCGTGGTGATCAATCAATGCTCTCCTGCGCCGCCGGTGGCGCGCCGAACGCCCCGACCCGGCGTTCGGCATCGGCGCGGATGTTCGCCCAATACAGCGCATAATCATAAACATGGTAATTGTTGCCGGGCAACACATAGGCCGTATACGCCCCCGGCGGCTCACCGATGTCGAGAATGCCCGGCGCCAGGCATTGCGCGCCGATCCCCTTGGCGATCAGCGCGCCGCCCGAAAAATCTTCATTTGGCACCAACGACCCCAGATTGGCCGAAAGCGGCTCGGGCTTGTCGCTCGCCATTCCCGACAGCGGGTTGGTGCACAGGATCGCGCTACCGCGCCGGGGCAGCCCGGCCAGCCCGATGCTCTTGTCAAACGTCTCGCGCACCAGCGAATAATCCGCCGGCCGGGCAAAGCTTTGCCATGACAGCACGCACCCGGTCTGGTCCGGATCGGCACAGGCCGGCAGGCCGAGCGCTGGCAGATCGGCGGTCAACGAGATCGGCCAGCCGATGGCATAAACCGCCACAATCCGCGCCGCGAGCGGCGTGCCGGCAACCCGATCCTTGAGCAGCCGCAACAGGTGCAGCGCGCCCTGGCTATGCCCGGAGAGGATGATCGGGCGGTCCTTGGGTTGGGCCGCCAGGAACACCTCGAACGCCGCCAGCACATCGCCATAGGCGAGATCGATCGCGCGCCCGGCCTCGGGCTTGTCAGTCAAAAACGCCCCGAACGTCGCCTGGCGGTAGCGCGGTGCCCAGATCGCCGCGACGCCATTGAAGGCACTGGCCTGTGACCGCAGGAAAATATTCGAGCGTTTGTCAGCTTCGACATCAACCGGCGCGAGATTCCAGCGGTTGCGGTCGAAAACCGCGGTCGGCAGCACATAGAACACCGCGATACCGGGCTTGGGCGCGGCGCTATACCCCTCGGGCGTCCAGCGCGCCGCATCGGTCGGCAGGTCGGGCCGCGCCAGCCAGTTCTTGGCCGCCGCGAAATCGGGGGTTTCGGGCGCTGGCGGGGCGACAAATTCCACGCCGGGCACGAGCGCAACCCGGATCAATTGCACCCCGAACAGCCGATAGGCAAAGGCGGCAGCGATCACGATCATGATGATGATCGCGATAATCCAGAGAAAACGGCGGGCTAACATTGCGCCGCCTTAGCAGCGCGCGCAGCATTTGGGGAGGGCGGCATTTTTGCAGCGCCGTCGCTCAGCCATAGCCCAGTTGCCGCCCGGCCATATCGAGCATGATCTCCTCGCTGCCCCCGCCAATCGCGTTGACTCGCACTTCGCGATAGATCCGCTCGACCTTCGACCCGGTGATGAAGCTCGCCCCGCCGAGCACCTGCGCCGCCTCGCGGGCGACATGTTCGAGCATCCGCGTCGCCTGCACCTTGAGCATGGCGAAATCGGCGGGCTGGCCACACCCCGTCTTGACCTGCCAGGCACACAGATCGACCCACGCCTGTGTCGCGGCAATCTGCCGGGCGCAATCGGCCAATTTGATGCGAATCGACTGGTGCTGCGCGAGCTTTTTGCCAAAGGTTTCGCGCGTCGTCGCCCATTCGACGGCTTCCTTCAACGCCGTCCGCGCCATGGCGCAGCAACCATGCGCCATGCCGAGCCGCTCGCCGTTGAAATTGCGCACGATGCCGGCAAACCCGCCATTCTCCGGCCCGATCAGGTTTTCGGGCGCCACCTCGACATTATCGAAATGGATGGCGGCAGTGTCGGAACAGCGCCAGCCCATCTTGTCGAGCCGCGTCCGCGAAACGCCGGGCGCGTTCATGTCGATCAGCATCAGCGATATCCCCGCCATGCCCGGCCCGCCGGTGCGGACGGCTGTGGTCAGATAATCGGCGCGCATCCCCGAGGTGATGAACATCTTGGCAGCGTTGACGACAAATTTATTACCGGTCAGCACGGCTTTCGTCGTGATCCGCGCGACATCACTGCCCCCCGAAGGCTCGGTAATCCCCAGCCCGATGATCTTTTCGCCCGCGAGCACCGCTGGGGCAATCCGCCGCTTCATCTCGTCGGAGCCAAGCGCCAGGATCGGCGGCAGCCCGATGCCATGCGTCATCAACGACGCCCCCAGCCCACCGGCACCGACCGCCGCCAGTTCCTCGGTCTGGGTAAGCGAATGGAAGATATCAAAGCCTTCGCTATGCCCGCCATATTCTTCGGGGTAGTTCAGCCCCAATATCCCGGCCTCGGCGGCCTTTTTGTGCAGTTCCCGCGGCAGCTCGCCCTCGGCCTCCCACCGGTCGATATGCGGCGCAATTTCCTGCGCCACAAAGCGCCGCACGCTCTGCGCCACCGCCTCATGGCTATCGTCATAATAGGGCGACCGCGCCCGCCACTGGTCAAAATCATTCATATTGCAGCTGCTTTCCCCAAGAGCGCCATGATGGACCGGAGCGCGGTGCAATGGCAACGGCGGCGGTTGGTTTTATGTCGCGCGGCTGCCCGGATGACGATGCCAATTTGCGAAACTGATCGACCGACAGGCATGTCCACGGCGGGAATGATGTGCGGGTGCTGCGACCCCACCGACCGCCGCCCGCAAGCCTATTCAGGCTTTGCCCAGACCAGATGGGCATCGATCCGCAGCTTCAAGATCGCCCTGACCGCCGCTGCCCGCGCGGCAAGTTCGGCGCGGTCGGCTTCCAGCGCCTGACGCTCGGCATAGAGCACGCTGGCAAGATCAATCGTCCCGATTTGCCGGCCCTTGCGCAACCGCGCCAGCGCCGAACGGTTGCTGGCCGCCGCTGCGGCCGCCGGCTCCCACGCCCGGGCGGCGGCGGCGGCGGTCGCAAGATCCATATCGGCGGTCGCCTGAATGTCGCGCCGGGTTGCCGCCAGCCTTGCCTCGGCGGCGGTGCGCTCGGCCACCGCCTGGTCGCCCAGCGCCCGCCGGTAGCCGCCGCCAAGCGGCAGGCTCGCCACCACCCCCAGCCCCTTTTCGGCACCGCTGCGCTCGCTGAAGGCGCGTACCCCGACCGATGGATCGGCAAAGCGATCGAGCCGCGACCGTTGCGCCACGACGCCAAGCCGTTCCGCCTCCAGCTCTGCCGCACGAATTTCGTGGCTGCGGGCCAGCACCAGGTCACGCCATTGCGCCAGGCCTTCCGCTGGCAGCAATGGCGCGGCAATCATTGGCACCGACGCTGGCAACGGCAGTGACGGAAATTGCGCCGCAAGGCTGGCTTGCGCCGCGGCGGCCCGTCCCCGCGCCGCTGCCTCCAGCGCGCGGGCATTGTCACGCGCCGCCCGCACCTGATCGGCATCGAGCGGCGCTGCATCCTTCAACACCACTTGCCGGTTTACCGCGGCCAGCGAGGCATCGAACGCCGTTGTTGCCGCCGCATCGATGCGGGCATCGGCCTCGGCCAGCAGCCAATCATACCATAATGTCGCCAATTGCAGCGCCGCCTGGTGGCGCGCGTCTTCGAGCAAGTTCTGCGCAACATCAACTCCCAAGGCGCCCGCCTTGCGATCAAGCATGGCTTTGCCGGGCAGGCGAATACCGCGACTCAGCGTTGTATCGACCTCGTTATAGCCGCCTTCCCGGTCGACCGTCCGCCGGATGAAAGTGCCCGTCACGATGAATTCATGCGCGCCAATGCCGAGCGCCCGCGCCTGCGCTTCGGCGGCATGCAAGCGCGCCGTGGCTTCGCTGACCAGCGGCGAATCGTCGAGCGCGGCATCAACCAGCGCTGCCGGGAGGGGCACAGGGTCCGGCAGCGATGTCGTCGCTGTCGTCTGTGCCACGGCGCTCATCGCGGCAAAGCTGCCGGCCGCAACGGCGAGCACCAGCCTCTTGATCATGCGAAAGCCTTGTTGTCGGCGCGGGGTTCGCCATAACGTTCATACAGCAGCGGCAGCAGGACGAGCGTGAGCAAGGTCGAGGTCAACAGCCCGCCGATCACGACAATCGCCAGCGGTTGCTGGATCTCGCTGCCGGGCCCCGACGCAAACAGCAATGGCACCAGGCCAAAAGCCGTGATGCTGGCGGTCATCAGCACCGGCCGCAGCCGCCGCGCCGCCCCCTGGCGCACCGCCTCGGCCATCGCCAGGCCATCGGCGCGCAGTTCGCGAAAATGCGACACCAGCACCAGCCCGTTGAGAACGGCGATGCCGAGCAGCGCGATGAAGCCCACCGACGCCGGCACCGACAGGTAAGCCCCCGCCAGCCACAGCGCGACGATGCCACCGACCATGGCGAACGGGATATTGGCGAGGATCAGCAGCGCCGCGCGCAGCGACTTGAGCGTTGCCAGCAACACGCCAAAAATCAGCAACAGCGCAATCGGCACGACGATGCCGAGCCGCGTCGCGGCGCGTTGCTGGTTTTCAAACTGCCCGCCCCACACAATCGTGTAACCGCGCGGCAATTTCACCGTGGCGGCGACGGATGCTTGTGCCTGGGTGACATAGCCGACAAGGTCACGGCCATCGACAAACGCCTGAACAAGGGCAAACCGCGAACCGTTTTCATGCTCGATCTTTACCGGGCCATCGACCCGGCTGATGCGCGCAATATCACCCACCCGCGCGGTCTGGCCGTCGGCTGTCTGCAAGGGCATGTCGGCAAAGGCAGTGGCATCGTTGCGGATCATGTCGTCACCGCGGATCAGGATCGGCACGCGGCGCCGCGCCTGCGATACCACGCCGGCCCGCATGCCTTCGACCTGCATGCGCAGCGCATCTTCGAACTGGTCGGTCGACATGCCGGCCCGCCCGGCGGCTAGCCTGTCGACATCGAGTTGCAGATAGGCGACCCGATCATTGGCCAGGGTCAACACATCGGTAGCACCGCGCACCGCGCGCAGCCGGGTTTCGACCTCGCCGGCAATCTGGCTCAGAATCGCAAGATCAGGCCCGAATATCTTGACGACCAGGTCGCCGCGACTGCCGGTCAGCATCTCTGATACCCGCATCTCGATCGGCTGGGTAAAGGACGGCACAACGCCCGGGAGCCCGGCCATGACCTTGCGGATTTCGCCGGTCACCCACGCCTTGTCGGGCCGGCGCCACTGGTCACGCGGCTTGAGCGTCAAAAAGCCATCGGTTTCGTTCAGCCCCATCGGGTCCAGCCCGATCTCGTCCGAACCGGACCGCGAAACCATGCCGGTAACCTCGGGCACCTTGGCCATCACGGCGCGCTGCACAGCGAGATCGACGGCGATGCTGCGATCAAGACCGATCGAGGGCAATTTGGTCGTCTGCATGATGATCGACCCTTCATCCATCACCGGCATGAAGGTCTTGCCGACCGCGCCATAGGTGATGATCGCCAGCGCCAGCGAAGCAACGGCAACACCGTAAACCAGCGTGCGATGCCGAAACGCCGCATCGAGCAGCCGCGCATATAGCGGTGACAGGCGGCGCATGATCCAGGGTTCGCCATGCTGTCCATGCTTGAGCCCCAGTGCCGCCAGCACCGGCACGAGCGTCAGCGCCAGCACCAGCGACGCCGCCAGCGCAAAGACGATCGTCAGCGCCACCGGTGCAAATAATTTGCCCTCAAGCCCCTGCAACGACAGCAACGGCATGAATACCAGCGCGATGATGACGATACCGGCCGTTACCGGCACGATCACTTCGCTGGTAGCCACCAGCAGCCGCGACGCCGGGGTTTCGGCCATTGTTTCGGGCTGGCTCAAACGCTCGACGGCATTTTCGATGACGACGACGGCGCCATCGACCAGCATGCCGATCGCGATGGCAAGGCCGCCAAGGCTCATCAGATTGGCCGTCAGCCCGACCGTGCGCATCAGAATGAAGGTGATCAACGCCGCCATCGGCAAGGTCACCGCCACAATCAGCGCCGCCCGGATATTGCCGAGGAAAATGACCAGCAGAACAATCACCAGCACCGTTGCTTCCAGCAATGCCTCCTCCACCGCGCCGACGGCATGGCTAATCAGATCGGCACGGTCGTAGAACACCTTGATCGTCGTCCCGGCGGGCAAGGTCGGCGCCAGCTCGGCCAGCTTGTCACGGGCGGCGGCCACGACACGCGAGGCATCGGCACCCCGCATCGAAATGACAATGCCTTCGACCGCCTCGCCCGTGCCATTCTGGCTGACCGCGCCATAGCGGGTCAGGCTGCCCATCGAAACGCTGGCGACATCGCCCAACCGCACCACGCCACCGCGCCGATTGGCAACAATCTGCTCGCGCAAGTCATCGACCGTCTGCACCGCGCCGACGACGCGCACGATCAAGGCTTCTTCGCCTTCGGCCAGCCGCCCGGCACCATCGTTGCGGTTGCCGGCCATGATGGCGGCGCGCAGATCGGCAACGGTCAACCCTGCCGAAGCCAGCGCGACCGGATCGGGCCGGACATCGAAGGTTTCGGCATGACCGCCCAGCGAATTGACGTCGGCAACACCGGCGAGCGTGCGCAGCGCCGGGCGGATCGTCCAATCGAGCAGCGTGCGCTTGGCCGCCAGATCGAGCGGACCTTCGATGGTGAACATCAACACGTCGGACAAGGGTGTGGAGACTGGCGCAAGCCCGCCTTCGACCAGGCTGGGCATCTGGTCGCGCACGCCAGCAAGGCGTTCGGCAACTTGCTGACGCGCCCAGTAGATATCGGTGCCATCGCTGAAATCGATGGTGATATCGGCGACGGCATATTTGGCGACCGACCGGAGCATCACCTTGTTCGGAATACCCAGCATTTCGGTCTCGATCGGCGTGATGACCCGGCTTTCGACTTCCTCGGGCGTCATGCCGGGCGCCTTGAGGATGATTTTTACCTGCGTCGGGGCAATATCGGGAAAGGCATCGATCGGCAGTGAGGCAAAGGCCCAGCCGCCGACACAAGCCGCCAGCAACGCCAGCGCAATGACGACCATCCGCGCGCCAAGCGCCGCTGCGACAAGACGGTGCAGCATGAGATCAGTTCCCGGCCGGCGCGTTCAGGCCCATGGCCTTCAACTCGCTGACACCGGTCACGGCAACCCGCGCGCCAGCGGGCACGCCGGTAATGACGGCAGTGGCGCTGCTGCCGGACACGCGGCTGACCGGTACGACGCGGAAGCCCCCAGGCCCGTCGAGGAACACCATGGTTCGTCCGGCCATCCGCACGATCGCTGTTGCGGGCACCGTCACGGCACCGGCGACGCCGCTTCCAAGCAATTCCACCGTGATTGCCTGGCCCGCGATCAGCCCGGGTGCCGCCGGCACGCTGGCCTTCAAGACAGCAGATCGTGTCTGCGGGTCGATGGTGACGCCAACGGAAGTGACGGTGCCGATAGCACCGCCGGGCAAGACAATGCGATCACCCGCCCTGACCACACCGACCAGCCGCACCGGCAACTGTGCCTCGATGGCGTAGCGCCGGGCCGAATCAATGACAAAAGGCGCCGCAAGCCCATCAATGGCGCCGCCGATCTGGATATTGCCGGCGCTGATCCGTCCCGCAATCGGTGCCCGCAAGGTATAAATGCCCGTTGCCGGGTTGGCATTGGCCAGGGCCAGCAGCCGGGCCCGCGCGCTTACATCCACTTCTGCCTCGCGCAGGGCGGCGCGGGCTTCCTCGCTGCGCGCCCCGGCGGCGATACCTTCGCTGACCAACAACTCGGCACGCGCCGCGGCCGACCGCGCCACCCCGCTGCGCGCCCGGGCACGCGACAATTCGGCGCCCATTTCAAGCACCTCGCGGCTGAAAACGGTCGCCAGGGCCTCGCCCCGCGCCACCGTCTGGCCTGCGACCGCAAAGCTTTGCCGGATAACACCCGCGAAGGGCGCCGACACCGCGACGCGCGCACCGGGCGGCGGCACGACTGTTGCCGGCAGCGATGCGATCGGGCCCGCTATGGCCGGCGCTGCTTGTGCTGTTCTGATGCCCAGTTGCCGGCGCTGCTCAACCGTGACGCGCAATATCTGGTCGGACGCGGCAGCGGATCCCGCCGCGCCGAGCAAGAGCAATGCAATGACCATGGCACGATTTCTGGATGACATAGCGCTTCTTAGGTTGAGACGGCACAAACACACACAGCGGCATATTGGCGGCCACAAGCGCCATTACCCCTTATCAATGATTTGCCGATAGCGGCGCAACCTGACAACGGCCTGACGTAACAAAAGCCCGACGTCACAAAGGCCTGTACGAATTTTCCGCGGCGCGCCGCAGGCTTTCGCGCATAACGCCCGAAGTCAGGCCGCGATCAACGAATTTACAAAGCCGAAGCCCATTTATCGGCGGCGTCAGCCTTTCGTCAGCATGACGTGGCAAGAGTGATTCGTCTGCAAAAGGCGCGCTGATATCGCAACATTCATGGCGCGCTTTTTGAAGGCTTTGGCCAGGGAGGCAGCAATGAAACAAGCTATGATCCGGTTGTTGGCTGGGGTTGCCATTCTGGCGCTGCCAGTCACTGCGAATGCGACGACAATCTTTGGCTCGCTCGGCAATTTTGATGCGGTCAACAATACCGGCAGCGTGGCACATGGCTTCGAGATCGAACTCGAGGGCATCCACGCGGGCAACGTGACCGATACCTTTGGCGGCGCTGGCCGCGGTTTCCCGACAACGGTGGAGCGCTATGGCGCACCGACCATCACCGAATATAGCAACGGCAGCACTTTCGGCACTCGCGTCATCTACCGCGCCGATTTGAGCGGCACCCCTTCGGGTTGGATCGGGACACCGAGCGGCGTTTATTCCACGCCTGGCGAGAGCTGCTGGACTGGCGGCTCCGGCTATGGCCCGGCTACACCATGCGATCATTTTGGCGTCGGGCTTTCGGCAAACCCGACGAAAACGACCTATAGCTGGCTGGTCGAACAAACACCGGGGTCATCGACGCTGGTCAATGCGACGTCGAACGTCCTGGCGCCGACCTGGACGGTAACGCCGCAGGCGCCTGCACCGGGCAATCCGGCGCCGCCGCCGGTCATTGTCGCGCAGATCGTCGCGCCGCCCGCAAATCTCGATGGTCCCGAGCCACAATTCGGAACCGCAATATGGGCAAAAGTATTTACCACCGAGATCGAAGGGGAGGTCAAGCTCGAGGACCTCCTGGGTGGCAACCCTTTTGTGCAACAGGCCGAACAGCACACCGAAACCGAGTGGCAATTGCTGCAGACCGATCCCGGCAACCCGCTTTCCGGCATTCTGGAGAACGGCGGCGCGGCACCGGTCGGCAACAATGCGCGATCGATTGTCCGTCGCTACGAATTCTACAGCTTTACCGGGCTTTATGATGCGATTTCGCACGAGGCGCAGTTTGCCAGCGGGTTCGGCGATTCGCTGCCCGGCCCGACAGACGTCGGCGATTTCATCGGTGCCCAGAACGCCGCGCTGAACTTCGCAGCCCCCGGCGGCGGTGTCGGCGGCGTTCCCGAACCGGCATCATGGGCCATGATGCTACTGGGTTTTGGCGGCATTGGCGGCATAGCGCGCGCCCGGCGCAACCGACAGGTCGCCGCGTAAGCAGCGGTTCTGATCTGCGACCAAAGCCGCTGACCGACGATCTTACCCCATGTCAGCCCGGCGCAAATCGGATGACATCGACGCCAATCCGGACGGGTCGGCACCGAACCTTGATCTTTGGCCGGGCGTTGCGTGGGGCGAAAGCCTGCGCGACGCTGCCGCAATCATCGTGGAGGACCCTGCCATCATGCCTGTTATCGCCGCAATGTGCGTAAACGGGCGTCACTGCGAAAACCTGTCATGTTCGATGATTACCGGCTACAAACGCCCTGCATCGGGAGCCGATATCGATCATGCGCCTACTGCTCATTGAAGATAACCCCCGGCTGGCCGGCCTGATCCGCGATGGCCTGCATGGCCAGGGCTTCGCGGTCGACTGGTGCCATACCATAGCGGACGCTGAAACCGCGTTGCAGGTGAACACCTATGACCTGCTGCTGCTCGATCTGGGCTTGCCGGACGGTGATGGGCTCGAACTGTTACGCCGGATCAGGCATCGCAAGGACACAACGCCGATATTGGTGCTGACCGCACGCAGCGGACTCGATGATCGCGTTTACGGCCTCGATGCCGGTGCTGATGATTATCTGGTGAAGCCGTTCCAGTTACCGGAACTGGCAGCCCGTTGCAGGGCGCTGATGCGACGACCTGGTGCCGCGCTGGGGACGATCCTCACCTGTGGAAACGTCATGCTCGACACAGCACAGCGCAGCATCACCATAGGAACCCACCGTGTCGAAGCGCCGCCGCGCGAAGGAGCTCTGCTCGAGCAGCTTTTGCGCCGGAGTGGCAACGTCGTGGCCAAGGCAGCGTTGGAAAATTCACTCTATGCGATGGATGCCGAAGTCACGCCAAACGCGCTCGAAGCCGTTGTTTCGCGGTTACGCCGCCGCCTTGCGGCAGCGAATGCCGATGTGACGATCCGTACGGTTCATGGTGTCGGCTATTGCTTGTTGGCGCCAGTGGCCGCTGCGCAGGTTGCAGATGCCTGACCGCGCCGGAACCGGGCCATCGCTCCTGCGCCAGATTACCCGGCGGCTGCTGGTGTTCACGCTGATCTTTGCGTTGGTGGATATTGTCATCGTCGTCGTCACTTATCTGCACCATCCCGAAGCACTGGCACAGGAGTTGTTAAGTCTGGAGGCAGACCGTGCCGGCGGGTTTGCCGACCCGGCAGCGGCTCGCCTGCCGGAAAGCCGGAACTGGTCGGCAAGGATTATCAGGCCGGCTACCCCTGCCGACGCCATGCTGATCGATTGGACCCGGCGCGACCGGATCGACGGTGGCTACCGCATCACCGGCGTCCGGCGGCTGGAAAACAGCCCTTCGCCGCGCTGGATACTGATCCGGTTCGATGCGATCGGCGTGAAACCCTTTTTGCCGGTGATGATGAACGAACTTGCTGATCACGTCGCGCTGCCGCTGGTACCGCTTTCACTGCTGCTGCTGTTGTTCAACATCATTTCTGTCCGGCGCACCCTGGCGCCGTTGCGCCGCGCCGAGGATGAAGTCGATGCGCTCGACCCCGACGATATGTCGTTGCGGTTGACCGTGCCGGGCGAACCGCGCGAAGTCGACACGCTGGTGCGCGCCGTCAACCGGGCGCTGGCACGGCTCGAAAAATCGGTGATTACATTACGAGACTTCACCGCCAATGCCGCACACGAGTTGCGCACACCGCTGGCAATCATGCAGTTGTCGCTCGAAAAACTGCCCGATGGCGCCACCAAGGCCGAACTTCAGTCCGACACCGATCGGATGACGCGGCTGGTCGGGCAGATGCTCGATCTGGCCCAGGCCGATGCACTGGTCGTCGATGATTTAACGCTTGTCGATCTTGCCGCCGTCGGCCGAGCCGCTGTGGCGCTCCTGGCACCAAAAAGTTTCGCGGGCGAGCGCGAACTCACCTTTTCCGACAATGGTGGGGCCAGCGTAAACGGGCATGCTGAAGCGATCTTCCGGATTTACCGCAACCTTATCGACAATGCGCTCGCGCACGCACCGGGCCACACCGACATCATTGTCGCTGCCGGTCCCGGGCCACAGATCAGCGTGCGCGACTTTGGCCCCGGCATTGGCGCCGCCGATCAGGCCCATCTTTTCGAACGCTTCTGGCGCCGGGATCGCAGCGGCGTCGATGGCGCGGGTCTTGGGCTGGGTATCGTGAAACAGTTGGTCGATGCCCATGGCGGCAGCATCGTGATTGAAAGCCCCGGTGGTGGCGGTGCGCTGTTCCGCGTGCATTTTCCAGATGTGCCAACCGCCAACGGAACCGGCCCCGGTGCCGTTGCGCGGCCGCCCATCTAAGCCGCTCCCGATTGCGCGATCAGCCCTGGTCGATGGCTCTGTCGGTGCTGGCAATCATCGCTTGTTTCACGGCCTTGTCGGTCCGCGGGTGATCACACCGCACGCGATCCGGCCGCCGGCATTCCCGGCAGGATCGCTGGCGAAATCATCCGGCCCGGCATGGATGACCACCGCCGCGCCATCGGCATCGAGCAACGGCGCCGCGCCATCGATCAACCGCAGGCCGGCGCGCACCGCGTCCATCTTGCCAATATGATCATCACCGACCACCAGATTGGGCAGATCACCGGCATGATCGCCCATCGGGTTGTTTGCGCCATGCTGTTTCATGCCGGGGTTGAAATGGCCGCCGGCAGTAGTGAAGCCGGGAGTCTCGCAGCGGCCAACGCTGTGCAGATGCACGGCATGGGTGCCGATCGGAACGCCCGTAACCTTGATCATGATGCGCGCGCCCTCGGCTTCCTGCGTCAGGCTGGCCTCGCCGATAATCTGGCCGTCAGCACCAATCAGGCTGGTGCCGATGATGACAGCGGGCGGCGCTGCCCGGGTCTTGCCCAGCGACGTCGTGCCCTTGTCGGCACAGCCGGCCAACAACGACAGGGTTAGCAATGTCAGTATCGGGGTCAGCATCGGGGACAACAGCGGGCGGACAGACATGGCAATTCCTTCAGCAACGAATCAATCGAGGCGATAATGCGTGACCAACCGGTCGAGCGCCAGCAACAGCACGAGCTTTCCCGCGCGATTCGGCCATTTCATCGCACGTTCGGCGGTTTCAAGCCCCTCACCCATGCAGATCACCCGCCACAATATATCGCTCAACCCCGGGCCAGCGGCCGCAACCGCTGCATCGAAGCGCTGTCGCGCGCTCAGTTGCGCCGTGGTCGGGTCCATGCTGCCGCCCCCGCCGTTGCTGCCACCGGGCGCCGGGTCCCAGCGCATGGTGACGCGCGGGGCCTGGCCGGCACGCATGAAATCGCCGCGCAAACGCTCGCTGGCGGCAAATTGCGGCGCCGTCACCATGCCGCGCCGCACCAGCCATGCCAGTGGCGATTCGGCCAAATTCACCGTCACGCGCTGCCGGTCGATCGCATCGGCCGGGCTGAGCGTGCGGGCGGCAAGCAGGCGGTTCATCGGCTCCGGAGCGATATCGGTTTCTCGCGTTGAATGTGCCTTCATGGTTCGCTCCTGTGCCAATGCAGCCTATTTTTTTGGCTTGCCACAGAAGCAATACTGTAGGACAGAGATAACCATAATGGTTCGCAAGTAAGGAACATCAAATGTTGACGCGTATCCGTGAGGAACGCAAGGCCCGGGGCATGACTCTGCTCGATGTCGCGCTGGCCTGCGATCCGCCAACAACCGCGCAGACAATCGGCAGGCTGGAAACCGGGGTGCGCACCGTCTCTGTCGGCTGGCTGAACCGCATTGCGGCCGCCCTGCAGGTTGAAGCCGCCGATCTGGTTACCCTGCCCGACCGCAGCGACCTACCGGTGGCCGCCATCATCGGCGGCGACGGCGTGGTCGCGCCGCGTAAACCGATGACGCTGCTGCCGCCCACCCCCAGCGGTGCAATGGTCGGTATCGTCGTCGATGTTGCGCACGGCGATTATCGCGCCGGCGATGCGCTCTGGGCCGAACAGCTCGGCCCTGATGATTTTGGCCGGGCGATCAATCGCGATGTGCTGGCGCCGCGCGCGGCGGGTGGCTTCACCTTTGGCCGGCTGGTTGCCACCGATGCCGGCCGGGTCCAGATCCTGCCGGCCACGCCTGGCGCGCGCCAGATCATCCTCGATGCGCCCTGGATTGCGATGGTTCGCCAGTTGGTGCGCGGGCTTAACTAAACCGCAAACAGATTGTCCGGGTTCCGCATCGCCTTGAATTCCAGCGCATTTCCGGCGGGATCGAACAGGAAGAACGTCCCCTGTTCACCCGGTTTTCCGGCAAAGCGCACATGCGGCGGCAGTTCGAAGGCGACACCGGCCGCCGCGATCCGCGCGCCCAGCGCCTCCCAGTCTGCCCAGCCGAGCACCAGCCCGAAATGCGGTACCGGCACGGCATCGCCATCAACCGGGTTGCGAATGATCGCGCTGCGTGGCGCCCGATGAACCACCAACTGGTGCCCGAAAAAGTTGAAATCAATCCATATCGGTGATGAACGTCCCTCAGGGCAACCGAGCACGCTGGCGTAGAAGTGCCGCGCCGCCGCGAGGTCATCAACAGGAATGGCAAGGTGAAAAGGGTTCATGCAAGCTGCCTGTCGTTCACCGCCACTGGCGGCGGGGTCTGGTCAACCGATGTCAACGCTGCGGCACGGGCCGTCAAGTGCCGGGCGGTCGCTGCAATCGCGCCGCCGCGCTGACCCTGCAGGGGCAATGCGACAGGCGATGTCGCATCAACACGCACAAACGGTGGCGGGCGTTCGGGGTCGGAAACCTGCCTCGGGTCGAGCGCCCAGGCGATGATCGCCAGCAGGCGCGCTGTCGTCGCCAGGCTTTCCGTCGCGACCAGCGCCTGGTCGGCAATATCGAGGCTTGCCCGCCACGCCGCGCCGGGCCCGTCAAACCATCCGCGCGCCTGATCGGCGAGCGCCACCGCTTCGCGATAAAGAGTCTCCACGGCGCGGCGGTGCTCGGTTTGCATGAGCCGTTGTTGCATGCTTGGCCCGCGCTGCGCCAGTGGCAGAAATCCCCCACTTGAAAGCCCGCGCGCCAGCGCCATCTTGGCAGCATCGGCGTTGCCAATCGGGGCGCTGATATTCCCCGGCCCCTTGGGCGGGGACACTATGGCAATACGCTTTTGAAAGGACATGCCCATGCGTGCTTTTGACATTTCCCCCCTGCTGCGGTCGTCGATCGGCTATGAAAACCTCAACCGCCTGGTGGAATTTGCCGGCCGGGTCGACGGCGGTGATAGCAGCTACCCGCCCTATAACATTGAAAAGCTTGGCGATGGTGCCTATCGCATCGCGATGGCGGTGGCAGGCTTTGCGGAAAATGAACTTGATCTCACCGTGCAGGAAAACACGCTGATCGTTACCGGCGCAGCATTGCCCGAAGCCGAAAGCGACGCCCGCGTCTTCCTGCATCGCGGCATCGCCAAGCGCGCCTTCGAGCGTCGTTTTCAGCTCGCCGATACGATC
Organism: Sphingomonadales bacterium; assembly: GCA_038328515.1. GTDB lineage: Bacteria > Pseudomonadota > Alphaproteobacteria > Sphingomonadales > Sphingomonadaceae > Sandarakinorhabdus. Next base: position 55,166 of record JBBQMB010000001.1, on the reverse strand, counting down.
AAGGTAACCGGCGCCAGCTATGCCAACGGCCTGTTGCATATCGATCTGGTCCGCGAAATTCCCGAGCATAAAAAGCCCCGCAAGGTCACTATCGGCGCGGCGCTGGCGCCGGTTGAACCGGTCGAGCAGCGGCTCGCGGCGGAATAATCGTCGGCCCGGGGGCTTTCGCCACTTGGCGGACGCCCCCGGGTTCAACCGCTCAACGTCTTGCCGCGCACGACCTTGAAGCGTTGCAATTGTTCGGCTGGTTCGGTCCAATCCGGATCAAGCTGGGCGGCACGGCTGTAATCTTCATACGCCTGGCGCGGGCGGCCCAGCCCTTCATAAGCGATGGCGCGCGAATAATAGGCGACAGCCGGTCGCTTCGGGCTCCGGGCGATGCCTTCGGTCAACAATGCCACGGCTTCGTCATCGCGATTGCCGACCTGGACCAACGCGATGCCTTTGTTGACCCAGGCCTCGGCGGTCGCCGGCGCCATTTTGATCGCTGCGTCATAATCAGCGAGTGCCGCGTCGATTTTTTGCGCCTGCATGTTGATGATGCCGCGATTGACCAGCGTCGCGGCGCGATCATCCGCCGCCAACCGATCATCGAGCAGCGCCGAATCGCACAATCGCAAGGCTTCGCGCAGCGGCCGCTTGCGGGTGGCGGCATCAAAACAGCCGCGCGCATAGCCGGTTCCAATGACCGCGGCCGCCGACGCCGCCAGCGCCGGCGCAGCGACCACGAAGATCAGCAACCCAATGGTGAAAAATAGCCCGCGTTGCATAGCCATCAACCCGCGTTCCAAGCGAATACAGTCTAGCATGGCGGTCGCCGAGCGCAAATCCAGCGGTTCAAGCGATGATATCGGGGATCAGCATGTCTTCGAGAAGTGCGATTTCATCGCGCAGCTTCAATTTGCGTTTCTTGAAGCGTTGCAACTGGATCATGTCGACATTGGGCATTTGGCTTAGCGCATCGATAGCGGCATCAAGATCGCGGTGGTCGCGGCGGGCGATTTCAGCGCGTGCCCGGATTTCAATCTCTTCCACGCGGTCCGCTCCCCTGGCTGCGTGGCGACGCTTCATCTCGACAACCACACCGATCGCCGCAACCACTCTGGCCCGGCCGGATAACGCCGCAGCGTCAATAAAAATGCAAGCATGGACAAGTGCGGCCGTTCGTGAAAGCATCATCCATCCCAGCCATAGCCATCAATCCGGATGGCGCAAAAGGGAGACTTCAATGGCCAATGCTCATCTCGCCAGCCTGACCGCCCGGCATGCTCTGCTCGATGAAACGGTGACGGCCGAAACCCGTCGCCCGAACCCCGATCAGACCCGGCTGGCGCGGTTGAAGCGGGAGAAGCTGAAGCTGAAGGAAGAAATCGAACGATTGCACTAGTTCTGGACCCAGAAGTCGCTGGGTTGAGATGACGCGTGATTTCCATGGCTGCCAAGGCGGCGATTGCAGGCGCTGATTCACAAGTCGTGCCGCGCCTGAAACGTGCCGGCTGCGTCACTCGTCGCGGGTGACCTTCTCATCGCGCTCATGGCGCTCCTGCGCCTCGAGCGTCATCGTCGCGATCGGGCGCGCTTCGAGCCGTTGCAGGGAAATCGGTTCGCCGCTCACTTCGCAATAACCATAGTCGCCAGCATCGATTCGGCGAATGGCCGCATCGATCTTGCTGATGACCTTGCGCTGGCGGTCGCGCGTGCGCAGTTCGACACCCCAATCGGTCTCGCTTGAAGCGCGATCGGTGACATCGGGTTCGCGCAGCGGCTCGGCCTTCAGCGTTTCCAGCGTACCGGCAGCCTCCTGCAGGATCGATTCTTTCCAATCGAGCAATTTGCGCTTGAAATAGGCAAGCTGCAGCGGGTTCATGAAGTCTTCGTCGGCCTTTGGCCGATAGCCTGCCGGCAGTCCGTCGCCAACCGGGTTCGCCATATCGGCAGCATCACCGACCGTCATATCCTCGGCACCACTGTCCGAATCTGAATCGCGCATCGAAGCTATGGAATCCATTACGCAAATCTCCACCCGACGGTAGCAGACTTACTCGACCCACCTGGGTCGAAGTACCCTGCGCGACCGTCAAGAACGTCCGGGACCGGACATTCCATCCCCTGCGCGGGCTCATAGCGATGCTCTGGCAAGCGAGCAAGCGCCTTGCCGCCAAATCCAGACGAAAATCTAATGAAAGATTGTTTCTCGCTCAGCTCTTGGCGAGGCCATCAAGCCGGGCTTGCAGCGCCGCCAATTGCGCCTTCAATGCCACCATCTCGGCTTCGCTGTCGCTGGCCGGCGCGGCGGCGGCGGCTGGCGGTACGGAATTCGGCGCCGGGCGCGCCTTGGCAAGGGCGTTGCTGCTCAGCATTTCAGAGGCCGCCTGGAACAACGCCAGATTCTGCTTGGCCATCTGTTCAAACGGCTTCAACGCCGCATCACGAAATTTATTCTGGTTTTCGGAAAAAGCCGCCATCGATGCTTCGAGGTAATGCGGCACCATGCCTTGCATCGAATCGCCATACATCGCGATGATCTGGCGCAAGAACGGCACTGGCAGCATGGTCTGGCCGCCGGATTCTTCCTCCATGACGATCTGGGTGAGCACCGACCGGGTGATATCTTCGCCGCTGCGGGCATCAAAGACCTGGAAATCACGGCCCTGGCGCGTCATCGTCGCGAGATGATCGAGGGTGATGTAGCTGCTGCTTTCGGTATTATAGAGGCGTCGGTTGGCGTATTTCTTGATCACGACCGGCGATTCGCCGGTTTTCGGGCCGTCGGCAGCGGTTTTGGATGCGTTGGCCATGGAAAATCCTGAAACTCACGAAGCCCTGCGTGTAACACAGATCAATGTTGCGCCGCAACGTAGCCGCGGGCCCCACCCGTTACCGGTGTTCCTGGCGATGGTGCAGCGGCAGTGCGGCGATAATCCGGCCCGGCTCCGCAGCGTGCTCGCCGGGCTGCGCCAATATCAACAGGCGCCGGTGCCAGCAGTGCGACCCGCGCCGGTCGAAATTGCCCGCATCGGCTCGGTCAGCCTCAGGGATTTCGGCGGCAGCGGCCCGGTGGTGGTGTTCATCCCCTCGCTGATCAATCCGGCGCATGTGCTCGATCTGGCCCCCGGCAATTCGCTGCTCGCCGGGCTGGCGGCGCGCGGGCAGCGGCCGCTGCTGGTCGATTGGGGCGAAACCGCGCCGCTCGGCATCGAAGCGCTGATCACCGAGCGGCTGGTGCCCTTGATTGCCGGGTTGGGCGAGCCGGTCGCCCTGGCGGGCTATTGCCTCGGTGGCACGCTGGCGCTGGCAGCGGCGGCCCTGCTCGGCCCAGCAGTGACCAAGGTAGCGCTGCTGGCAACGCCATGGCATTTTACCGGCTATGGCGAGGCGCGGGCGCGGCTGGCAGACTGGTGGACGCACACGGCGCCGCTGGCGACGCAATTGGGGGTGCTGCCGATCGAACTGCTGCAACCAGCGTTCTGGGCGCTCGATGAAGCCGGGGTGGTGGCCAAATATGCCCGGCTGGCGAGTGCCCTGCCCGCCGATATCGCGGCGTTCACGGCGCTGGAAGATTGGTCGAACACCGGGGCGGCGCTATCGCTGGCAACCGCGCAAACGCTGGCTGAAACGCTCTATCGTGACGACGCAACCGGGGCTGGACGCTGGACCATCGCGGGCCAGCGTATCGACCCGGCAGCGCTCGGCATCCCCATCCTCGACATCATCGCCAGCCGCGACCGCATCGTGCCGCCGGGCGCGGCGCTATCGACGCTGGGGGTCGGCACGCCGCTGCCGCTCGCGGCGGGCCATGTCGGCATGGTGGTGGGCGGCCGCGCGCCGACGCTGTTGTGGAGTCCGCTTGCCGAATGGCTGGTCAGGGCTTGATCCACACGTCCATGCCGATCGACGCCGGCGTGACATCGGCAAAGCCGAACCGGGCATAAAGATGCCGGGCGTCGCCATCGGCGATGAGGCTGACATGGGCTTCGGCAGGCGCCCGGGCGCGGATTTCGGCCATCAGCCGCGCCATGATCGCCTTGCCCAACCCGCGCTGCTGATGCGCCGGATCGACCGCGATATCGGCGATCAGAAAGGCCAGCCCGCCATCGGCGATGATCCGGCCCATCCCAACGGCAACACCCATGTGCCGCACGACAACCGCAAACCAGCTGTTGGGCAGCCCGGCGGCAGCGGCAATGGCGCTGCGCGGGGTCATGCCGGCAATGGCGCGCAGGTGGCAGAATTCGGCGATTTTGGGGACGCCATCGCTGATTTCATACTCGTCGGTCATGGTGAACACCTCAAATCCCGCTGCCGTGCCATGGTCTGGCCTTTCCGGCGGCCAGCCTATAGCGTGGCGCCGTACCGAATCACACCGTTTCACGAAAGCGAATGACCATGACCGGAACCGTAATCACCGCCGCCCGCCGCACCGCGGTTGGCAGCTTCATGGGCGCCTTTGCCGGCGTGCCGGCGCATGAACTGGGCAAGGCAGCGATCATGGCGGCGCTCGCCGATGCCGGTGTGAGCGCCGATGAAATCGATGAAGTCATCCTCGGCCAGGTATTGACAGCCGGTCAGGGCCAGAACCCGGCGCGGCAGGCGGCGATGGCGGCCGGCATTGCGCAGGGCGCGCCGGCGTGGGGGGTCAACCAGGTCTGCGGATCGGGCCTGCGCGCCGTGGCGCTGGCTTCGCAGGCGATCCAGGCGGGCGACGCGAGGATCATCATTGCCGGCGGCCAGGAGAGCATGAGCCTTTCCGCCCATGCCCAGGCGCTGCGCGCCGGCACCAAGATGGGCGCCGTCGAACTCATCGACACGATGATCAAGGACGGATTGTGGGATGCCTTCAACGGCTATCACATGGGCATTACCGCCGAAAATGTCGCGGAACGCTACCAGATCGGCCGCGCCTCGCAGGATGAATTTGCCGTTGCCAGCCAGAACAAGGCGAGCGCGGCGCGCGCCGAAGGCCGCTTCAAGGGCCAGATCGCGCCAGTCACCATCAAGGGCCGCAAGGGCGATACGGTGGTCGATACCGATGAATATATCCGTGATGGCGTGACGATCGACAGCATTTCGGGGCTGCGCGGTGCCTTTAAAAAAGATGGCAGCGTCACTGCGGCCAATGCCAGCGGCCTGAATGATGGCGCCGCTGCACTGGTCGTGATGAGCGAAGCCGAAGCCAGCCGCCGCAATGCGCCGGTGCTGGCGCGCATCGCGAGCTGGGCTTCGGTGGGGGTTGACACCGCCATCATGGGCATCGGCCCGGTGCCGGCGTCGCAAAAGGCGCTGGAAAAGGCCGGCTGGAGCGTTGCTGACCTTGATCTGATCGAGGCCAACGAAGCCTTTGCCGCGCAGGCACTTGCGGTCGGACAGGAGCTGGGGCTCGATCCGGCCAAGGTGAATGTAAACGGCGGCGCCATCGCCATCGGCCACCCGATCGGCGCCTCGGGGGCGCGGGTGTTGACGACGCTGATCCATGAAATGATCCGCCGCGACGTCAAAAAGGGCCTGGCGACATTGTGCATCGGCGGCGGCATGGGCATTGCCCTGTGCGTGGAACGCTAGAAATATTCAGCGCCTGATGGTGTTGCCATGGCGCCAGATCAACCGGCCGTAGCGCCGCCGCTCGACCGGCTGTTTGCCGGGGGGCGGCATTGCCGGCTGCTGGTGCTGGGCCGGCCGCCGGCAGCGGTGGCATTGCCGCTCGACGGGTTCGAGCGGGTGGCGTGCGTGGCGACAACCGACGACGATATCCGCCCCGGTACGGTGCGCGCCCACCCGCACCATCTGCCCTTTGCCGAAGCGATGTTCGACAAGGCGTTATTGTCGTGCCCGCTGGTGCAGCCGCGGCTGAGCTTACGCGAATTGTGGCGGGTGCTGAGCCCCGCCGGGCTGGTCGTGTTGATCGTGCGGGCGCGGCGGCCCTGGCATGGGCTCGCACATGGCTGGTTGCGCGAGCCACTGGCGCTGCGGCTCGATGAAGCGATGTTCGAAGTGCTCGATTGGCAGGTGCAGACCCTGCCCGAGCGTCATCATGTCGTGCTGGTGGGCAAGCGCGATGGCCTGCGGCCGGTGCTGATCGGGCGGGTCGATGAGGTTGGTGTGCCGGCAACAGCGGTGTGATTTAACGCCCTCTCCCCTCAAGGGAGAGGGGCTGCTATAGCGTAATGGTCAGCGTTACCGTGTCGCCTTCGGCCAGTTTTTCGGCTTTCCGCACGCTGGCCTTGATCGGCAGCAGATAGCCGCTGACGTCCTTGCTCGGGAAAACCGAGGTCTGCCAGACCGTTTTGCCGACCGTGACATGGCAATAAACCGAGCCCCAGGCGGCGCTGCGCCCCGGCGCGGCAGCACGAATGGCATCGGCGACGGGGCCATCGATGGTGATGAAGTGCCAGGCCGTGCTGGTTGGCGTGCCATCCTTGGCCTTGCCGCGCCACAGCCAGATTGGGCTGGTGTGCTGCCAGGTACCGGCGCCGGGCGGGCTTTCGCCCAGTTCATCGCGCAGGAAACGGATGAGTTCGGGGTCGGTTGGCGGGCTGTTGCGGGCCATCAGGCTAGCGGCTGAGCACGAAAACCGCCTGTTCGGCGAGCAGATTGGCCAGCGGGCTACCGCGCCGGCGCCCGCCCGACAAAAAGGCCGCGCTTTCAACCCGCAGCCCCATGGTGGTGGCGAGGGCGCGAAAATCATCGATGGTACAAAAATGGATATTGGCCGTTTCATGCCAACTGACCGGCAATGATTTGGTCACCGGCATGCGCCCGCCCACGGCCAATGAACCGCGCACCCGCCAATGGCCGAAATTGGGGAAGCTGACGACGCCGCGTTTGCCGATGCGCACCAGTTCGGCGAGCACCGCCGCTGGCCGCTGCATGGCTTGCAGCGTGTCCGACAATATCGCCATGTCGAACGCCGCATCGGGATAATCGGCCAGATCGGCATCGGCATCGCCCTGCACGACCGAGAGTCCGCGCGCCACGGCGCTGGCGACATTGGCGGCCGACACATCGATGCCGCGGCCATCGACGCCCTTGGTATCGCGCAAATGTGCCAGCAGCGCGCCATCACCGCAGCCGATATCGAGCACCCGCGCACCGGCCGGCACGGCAGCGGCGATGGCCGCAAGATCGGCGCGCAGGGTCATTCCCCTGCCCTCAAAAACCCGTCCACCACCCGATTCATTTCGGGGGCTTCGAGCAAAAACGCATCATGGCCGAACGGGCTTTCGAGCTCGACAAAGCTGACCGCGGCCCCGGCGGCGTTGAGCGCCCGGACAACGCGGCGCGATTCCGCCGTGGGGTAAAGCCAATCGGTGTTGAAACTGATCAGCGCAAAGCGCGCCTTGGTGCCGGCAAAGGCCAGCGCCAGTTGCCCGCCATGCGGCTCAGCCAGATCGAAATAATCGAGCGCGCGGGTGATATAGAGGTAGGAATTGGCGTCAAAACGCTCGGTGAACGCCAGCCCCTGGTGGCGCAGATAGCTTTCAACCTGGAATTCGGCATCACCAACGCCCACGCCCTGATTTTGCAGACGCCGCCCGAATTTGGCGGTCAGCCCGGCTTCCGACAGATAGGTGATGTGCGCCGCCATGCGCGCCACTGCCAGCCCGGCGGCTGGCGGACGATCTTCGGGATAGGCGCCGCCGGCCCAATTAGGGTCAGCCATGATCGCCTGGCGCCCGACTTCGTGGAAGGCGATATTCTGCGCCGAATGGCGCGCCGCGCTGGCAATGGCGATGACGTTGCGCACCCGGCTCGGGAACGCCACCGCCCAATCGAGCGCCTGCATGCCGCCCATCGAGCCGCCGACCACCGCCTGCAGCACCCCTACCCCCAGATGATCGAGCAGCAGCGCTTGTGCCCGAACCATGTCGCGGATGGTGATGAGCGGAAAGGCCATGCCATAGCGCTGGCCGGTCGCCGGATCGATGCTGCCGGGGCCGGTCGAGCCGCTGCAACCGCCGAGCACGTTCGAGGCGATGATGAAGTGGCGATCGGGGTCGATCGGCAGGCCCGGCCCGACAAGGCGCGGCCACCAGCCTGGCTTGCCGGTGCGCGGGTGCACGCTGGCAACATGCTGGTCACCGGTCAGCGCGTGGCAAATGAGGATGGCGTTGCTGGCATCGGCATTGAGCCGACCATAGGTTTCATAACCGATTTCGAGCGCCGCAAGGCTTTGGCCCGAGACCAGCGCAAACCGCCCCGGCAGCATGACCCGCCGGTCAAGGCCAAAGCGCTGGTCATCAGGGGCGAGAAGTGTCGCAGACATGGTGTTCGCCCGTTACGGTGTTGCGCCGCCGTTGTCACGGCCCTAGAGCCTGCGGCATGACCAATGCGCCCATAATGAAGCCGTGGATCGAAGCGATTCACCCCTATGTCGCCGGTAAGGCCGGGCTGGGCGACGTGCCCGTGGTTGCCAAGCTGTCATCGAATGAAAACCCGTTCGGTCCGTCACCGCACGCAGTGGCCGCCATGCAGGCGGTGGTGGCGCAGGGCCATCGCTACCCCGATCCGGCGTCGACGGTGCTGCGCGAGGCATTGGCGGCCATACATGGCATTGCGGCGGATCGCATCATCTGCGGCACGGGTTCCGATGAGTTGCTGCACCTGCTCGCCGGCGCCTTTGCGTCGGTGGGCGATGAAGTGTTGTTCGCGCGGCACAGCTTCATCGTTTACGAACTTGCCGCGCGGCGGGTCGGCGCAACGCCGGTGGTGGCGCCGGACAATGATTACGCCTGTGATGTCGATGCGATGCTGGCGGCGGTAACCCCGCGCACCCGGCTGGTCTATCTCGCCAACCCCAATAACCCGACCGGCACCCAGATTTCGGCTGCCGAGGTGCGTCGCCTCCATGCCGGGCTGCCGGCGGATTGCATCTTTGCCATCGACGGCGCCTATGCCGAATTTGCCGATAGTGATTATGTCGATGGCATCACCCTGGCGAGCGAATTCGATAATGTCGTGGCGCTGCGCACTTTTTCAAAGCTGCACGGCCTGGCGGCGCAGCGGGTCGGCTGGGCCTATGGCGCGCTGGACGTCATCAATGCGCTGCACCGCATCCGGGGGCCGTTCAACGTGACGACCACCGGCCAGGCCGGCGCCATCGCGGCGCTGGCTGATACCGAATGGGCCGATATGGTGTTGCGGCACACCAACAAGTGGCGGACCTGGATGGCCGGCGAGATCAACGCGCTGGGCAATGCCGGGCTGCGCGCCATCCCTTCGGCGGCGAATTTCGTGCTCGTCGAATTTGCCGAAGGCGGCGCGGTGACGGCGGCGGCGGCGAATGAGGCGCTGCTCGGCGATGGCATCATAGCGCGCTATCTGGCGGTGCAGGACATGCCGAATTGCCTGCGCATTTCGGTTGGCACCGAGGCTGAAACCCGCGCTGCCATGGCGTCGCTGCGGGGCTTTGTCGAGCGCGTGACCTGTCGCGTCGGCGACAAGCAAGACAACGCCTGATGCTGCCCTTTGCCCGCGTCACCATCATCGGCATGGGGCTGATCGGATCATCGGTCGCGCGCGCCATTCGCGCCGCGATGCCGACGGTCCATCTGACGGTTACCGATGGCGACGCCGGGGTTCGCGAACGGGTACTGGCGCTCGATCTCGCCGATGACGTGCCCGAAACCGCGGGTGCAGCGGTCATTGATGCCGAACTCGTCATCCTGGCGGTGCCAGTCGGCGCGATGGGGACGATTGCCGCCGAAATTGCAGGTGATTTGCCAGCCGGCGTCATCATCACCGATGTCGGGTCAGTCAAAGCCAAGGTGCTCGCCGATCTGACTGCGGCGCTGCCTGGCGTGGCGATCGTGCCGGGGCATCCGGTGGCAGGGACAGAGAAAAGCGGGCCGGATGCCGGTTTTGCCAGCCTGTTCACCGACCGCTGGTGCATCCTGACACCGGCAGTGCCCGGCCCCGACAGCGAAAAGGTCGCGGCATTCTGGGCCCGCCTCGGCGCCAAGGTCGAATTGATGGACGCCGCCCACCACGACCGGGTGCTCGCGGTTACCAGCCATTTGCCCCACCTTATCGCCTATTCGATTGTCGGCACCGCCAGCGATCTGGAAACCGTGACGCGCAGCGAAGTCATCAAATATTCGGCCGGCGGCTTTCGCGATTTCACCCGTATCGCTGCCAGCGACCCGGTGATGTGGCGCGACGTGTTTCTCAACAATCGCGACGCCGTGCTGGAGACCCTTGGCCGCTTCACCGAAGATCTGGTTGCCTTGCAACGCGCCATCCGCTGGGGTGAAGCCGATACGCTGGAGGCGCTGTTCACCCGCACGCGTGACATTCGCCGCTCGATCATCGACGAAGGCCAGGATACCGAAGAACCCGATTTCGGGCGCAAGCATTAGAGCGATTCTTGTCATCCCGGGCTTGACCCGGGACCCAGTTCCTCACGCGCGCTTCGGAAACCAAGGCAAGCTGGGTCCCGGTTCAAGCCCGGGATGACAGATTTGGCACGATCAACCCTGACGCTATATCCCGTAGAACCAGACCAGAAGCGTCGACAGTGTGACGATCATCAGCAGTACCAGCGGCACGCCGGTGCGGATATAATCCTTGAACACATAATTGCCCTCGGCCATGATCAACATGTTGGTCTGATAGGCAACCGGCGTCGCATAGCACAGGTTGCAGCCAAACAGCACGGCAAGCACCATCGGTTCGGTAGGTATGCCCAATTTGGTCGCCAGGCTGAAGGCAATGGGGGTGCCGACCGCTGCGGCTGTCGCATTCGAGGCAAAGTTGGTGAGAATGGTGACGAACAGCATGATCGCTGCCAAAACGCCGGCGGCCGGCAGAAATTGCAAGCCCAACGCCAGCAACTGGCCCAGCCAGTCGGCAGCGCCGCTGACGAGGATAAGCTTGCCGATCGCGATGCTGGCGGCAACCAGCACAATGACCTTGGCCGAAAGCGCGCGGCCGACCCGATCGAATTTCACGCAGCCGGTGGCGAACATCAGCACCGCACCGCCGAGCGCCGAAATCGCGATGGGCAGCAGCCCGACACTCGCCAGCGCCACCGAACCGCCCATGATCGCAATCGACAGCAGCGCCTTTGCCGATCGCGGCACTTCCTTGGCACCTTCGAGCATCAGCAAGCCGGCTTCAACCGCAAAGGCCTGCACATTCGCCTCGGTGCCCATCACCAGCAACACATCACCTTCGGCGAGTGGCGCTTCGGCCGTGCCGACCCGCGTTTCATATTGCAGCCGCCGTGCCTGATCGACACCGATCACCGCGACATGCTGCAGCCCCGAGGTTTGCAACGTCCGGCCGATCAGCCGCGAATCCATCGCAATCGCCAATTCGACAAAATGCACATCATTGCCATTACGATTGGCTTCGGCCCTTATGCGGTCGACCAGCCAGCGCGGTGCCGCCGTCGCCGAAAGCAGGCGCATGGCCTGTTCGAGCGATTCATGCGTTCCCGAAATACCGATCCGCGCATTGGCCTGGATCGGCGCATTTTCATCGCTGTCGAAGACGATATCTTCGGGCAATTGCGCTTTCACCTCGGCAAGCGATTTTTTAACCAGCGCCGAATCGCCACCGATGCGCAATGTCGCGAGAAAGCGCCGCGCCGGATGACCGGCTTCGCGCGAATTATCCGGCAGCAACCGCGGCATGACGAACCAGATGTAAGGAAAGGCCACCAGCGCCGCGCACAGCACGATCGGGGTGAAGTGAAAAACGCTCATCGCCGGCATGCCGAGATCGCTGGCGATCGACATCACCAGCAAATTGGTCGAGGTGCCGATCGTGGTGGCCATGCCACCGATAAGCAGCGCGGCGTTGATCGGCATCAAGGTCTTGGACGCCGGCATGCCGCCATTGGCCGCCAATCGCACCATGATCGGCAACAATAGCACCAGTACCGGTGTATCGTTGATCATCATGCTGAGCAGCATCGCCATGCCAAGCGTGACGAAAAGCCCGAACTGCCGGTTGATTTTCCAGACTTTGGTCAGCGCCCGCGCCGCCGGATCAAGCGCGCCGGTGACAACCAGCCCCCTGCCCATCACCATCAACGCACAAATGGTGATCAGCGCATAGTGGCCAAAACCTTCAAACGCCAGTTTGAGACCGTCCTTGGGGTCCGTACCGGGCAGCGGGAAAAAATACAGTCCAAGCGCAATCGTGCCGATGGTCATCAGCGAAATGATTTCAACCTTCGCCCGGCCGCTGGCGAAACCATAGAACATGAATATCGCCAGAATGATCGATCCGGCGGCATGCGCGGTAGGTAGAAATGTCATTGCATCGATATACGGCAGGCTTGCGCACGTGAATAGCAGCGAGTGCGGTTGCCCGGCAAAGCTGCCGCTCCGGCGCTGCCGCTTACTTCAAATCCTCTACCGAAACCCAGCCCTTAGAACCGAAATCGTCCGTCATTTCAACAAACAGCCCCTGGCGTTGCCCGGTCGGCTTGAGCGACGTGCCGGCGCGCAGGCTGCGCACGACCGCCCCCGATTTCGTCGGTGTCTCGCGCATGCTGGTATCGATTGCGATCACCGCGCCCGGCGTTGCCGGCGCACTCGGCCGCGCGGCGACCGGGGTGGCCCGGGTCAATGCCGAGCCCTGTGCGATCACCGAATTGAACGCCATGATGAACGCTGCGCTCAATTGCTGGCCATCCTTGCTGGCGCCATAGCCCGAGCCTTGCGCTGCCGAGGCGAGGCCGCCACCGATGCCACCGAAATTGAACGCCGTCTTGGTAACCGCGCCCTGGCCGGTCACGATGGTCATGCCGGTTTGCGGGCTGATCATGCGGATACCGGCAGCGATCGTCTTTTTCTTGCCGCCAAAGCCGCCAAAAGCGCCCATCAACGCACCGCCCATCGGCACGCGGCCCAGCACCTGGCCCGCGGCGCCCGAACGGATCAAGCCTTCGGTAATCGCGGTCTTGGCCAATTCGGTGCCACGATCGATTTCTTCCTTGTCGCCGGCGACCACGTTCATGAGATAGCTGGCAGCAACGCCGCTGGCCGGATCATGGACCGTGAAACAACCCGATTCGACCGCCATCGCTGCGATCAGGCCGCGCGGGCTCGACAAGCCATACGCCGTCCAGCCCTGGCTATCGCCATCGACCACCGCGACGCTGCCATAAGGGCGGGCGCACCGGGTGAGATCGACGGGGGCATCGGCAGCGCGCGCCGGGGCGAGCCCGGAACCGGCCGTCGCCGCAACGGCAAACGTGGCAACGGCAAATGCAACGCGGCCATGGCGTTTAAGATCGTGTTTGAACATGTTTTCCCCTACGCAACCCACTAACGGCGGGGCCTTGTTTCAATTGCGGCCCCCCGGTGCGATGCGCTCAGAATAAAGGCTTTTTCACGTTGACTGCAATACCCCCAAATGGGGGCGCAGCGCTGCGATCCGGGAGCGACCGCCAGCGCGCCGGGCCGGCGCGGATCGGCGCCACCGAGGAAAAGCCCGTTTTCGATCATGATCGATTGCGCGCTGCCCATGGTTTCATCCGACGTTATCGGGTGCCCCATGGCCGCGAGCAGGCGCACCGTATCGGGGTTGAAATTAGGCTCGACCCGCAATTTGTCGCCGGCATCCTGAAAAATGCGCGGCTGATGCGTCGCTTCTTCGATATTCAACCCGAAATCCACAACATTGACGACCATTTGCAGCACCGTATCGATGATCGTGCTGCCGCCCGGCGTCCCGGTGACCAGCCAGGGCTTGCCGGCCTTGAAAACGATCGTCGGCATCATGGTGGACAGCATGCGCTTGCCCGGCACCATGGCGTTCAGCGGCGGCGGCGTGCCATTGCGCAGCGCTGCGGCCGCAGCTTCATGGCTGAAATTGTTCATCTGGTTATTGAGCAGGATGCCCGTGCCGGCAATCATGACGCCCGAACCGAAATCAGAACCCAGTGTGTAGGTGGTCGAAACGACGTTGCCGCGGGCATCGGCAACCGAGAAATGCGTCGTCGACGGGCTTTCAAAGCGCAACGGGTCGCCAGGCCCCAGCGCCGCTGCCGGCTTTGCCCGCGCCGGATCGATCTGTGCGGCCCGGATGCGGGCATAATCCTTGGCGATAAAGCCGCGCAGCGGCACCGTGACGAAATCGGTATCGCCCAGCACGCGATAGCGATCAGCATAGCCCAGCTTCATCGTCTCGGCCATCAGGTGCAGTGTTTGCGCCGACCCTGCCCCGCTCGCCTTGAGATCGAAATTTTCCAGAATATTGAGCATATTGAGCAAGGTCGCGCCGCCGGCACTGGCGGGCGGCGCCGTTACGACCTGCAAGCCGCGATAGCTGCCAACCAGCGGCTGGCGCCAGACCGGCTTGTAGGCGGCAAGGTCAGCCTCGGTGATGATGCCGCCATTGGCGTGCATGTCAGCGGCAAAGCGCTGCGCCACCGGGCCTTTGTAAAAACCATCGGCACCATGCCTGGCAATCTGCCCCAGCGTCCAGGCGAGATCGGGCTGGCGCATGATGTCGCCGGCGCGATACAGCGAGCCATCGGCGTGATAATAACTCGCCGCGGCTGCCTTGCTGGTGCCAAGCCGTTCGCGCGCCCAACCAAAGACAAAGGCTTCGTCCGGGGTCAGCGCCACGCCGTTTTTGGCAAGCGCCAGCGCTGGCGCAACGACTTGCGCCCAGCGCAACGTGCCAAAACGCTGGTGCGCCGCATATAGCCCCGCGACCGTGCCAGGCACCGATGGCGCCAGATAGCCGCGGCTGGCGATGGGCGATTCCCTGCCCTTGTTGTCCATGAACATTGCCAGTGTTGCCGCGCGCGGTGCCACCGAGCGGAAATCGAGAAACACATCGGCGCCGCTTGCCGCATCATGGACGAGCATGAAGCCATCGCCGCCGATATTGCCCGCGCGCGGCAGGGTGACGGCAAGCACGAAACCCATCGCAACGGCCGCATCCACGGCATTGCCGCCACGGCGCAGAATATTGGCACCGGTCTGGGCGGCAATGGCGTTTTGCGACACCACCATACCCTTTTCACCGACCACAGGCGAATGGATCGACGGATATTCAAGCAGTTGCTTGCGCTGCGCCGCTGCCGGGCTGATCGCGAGGCAGAGCGCGGTACCAAGCAGCGCAGCACTCTGCAGGAAGTTGCGAATAGCCGCCATCATGCCTCCGATCAGAAGTCTTTCGATGCTTCGATGTAGATGAAACGCCCCACCCCATCGTGCAGCGCGCCGTTGAAGCCGAAGTTCGATGACGTCAGCGGTGGCTGTTTGTCGAAAAGGTTGCGGGCTCCGATGCGGAAACGCGCGCCCGACAATGCCCCGGCGTTGGTACCGGTGCGATACTGGACAAAGCTGTTGACCGTGGTCACGCCTTCGACTTCATAGAATTGACCGTTGATCAGCGCCGTTCCGGTATCGAACACCGGGCCGACATGGCTGACGAGCACCCCGGCGCTGAAGCCGTTCATGCGCCAGGTGATGTTACCGGTGAAGCGCCATTGCGGGTTGCCATTCTGTTTGATGAGGCTGCCCGCCTGGGTGATGGTAATGCCGGGGCCCAGCGTGCCGGCGGCGTTGGCGGTGATCAGTTTTTGCTGCAATTCCGAAGGCGACTGTTCAAAGCGGATCAACTTTGCGGCGTTGAAATCAAAATTGAAATTGCCCAGCGGCGTGTTGCGCAGATCATAGTTCACGCCAAAATCCAGACCACGCAGATAACGCGGGCCCAGGTTGAAATAATTATCCTGAACGAGTTGCAGGTCACCCACGACCTGTGCGCCCACTGGTGCCACGCGCACGACATTGGGGTTGCTGCGGCCGCTTTGCCGTTCGAGGAGATCGAACAGGATCTGGTTCTGCGCGCCCTGCAGGCCAATGACCCCGTCCGATGTCAGCGACCAGTAATCGACCGTCAGCGTCAGGTTCGGCGCGGGTTGCAGCACGATGCCGGCCGAAAGATTTTCGGCATCTTCAGGCTTGAGCGACTGGTTGCCCGAGCGCTCCTCCAGCGTGCTGAACCCGGTGCAAGGGGTGTTATTCAACCGGCACTGGGCAAAATCGGTGCGGGTATTGGCGACCTGGGTGCCAACCGAATAAAATTGCGCCAGATTTGGTGCCCGGAAGCTTTGCGACCAGGATCCGCGCAGCTTGATGCCGTCGATTACCGACCAAATTCCGGCGATCTTGGGTTTGAGCACATTGCCGAAATCGGAATAATATTCGTCACGCGCCGCAAGTTGCAGATCGATCGACTGCACCAATGGAATGTTCATGTCAGGCGAGATGACCGGCACGGCGAGTTCGATATAGGCCGATGTGACCGTGCGCGCGCCCCGCACATCGGGCGCACCCGAGGCGCCCATGATGTCGGTGCCATATTTTATGCCGGTGACGCTGTCGGTGTAGGTGATGGTGCCATCGAGCCTGTCGTCGCGATTATCCTGATAGGTTTCGCGGCGCAGTTCGAGCCCACCGGCAATGCCGAGCGGGCCGGCCGGCAACTCGAACAACTGGTTGTTGGTAACGCGAAAATCGCCGGTTGCCAGCGTGGTCTTGCCGATGCGATGCACATCGACAAGGAAGCCGTTGATCGTCGCCTGGCTGTTCGGGGTGGCATCACCCACCGAAAAATTCGGCTGGCTGCCACCGTTGAACGGGTTGTAGGCATCGGCGGTGGTCAGCGACACGGCTTTTTGGAACAAGGTGTTGCTGATCGCGTTGCGCGTATTGTCATCGGTGCGGGCCCAGGAATAGGTTGCCGCCGATTCCCATTTGAAATTGCCCCATTCGCCGCGCACCCCAAGCACGCCGCGAACCATGTCATCGGTAACCACAAAGGTGCGCGGGCCGGTATCAACCGGGCGGTATGTCGTGATGCGCAGCGGTAGCCCGGTGGTTGGCACGCCCGTCAGATTGGCCAGCCGGTTGGGATTGGCAACGCCATTGAGCGTCGTCGGGCCAAAGGGGTTGTAAAAGCTGTTCGCCGCAATCGAGATGACGGCGCTCGAAATCGGTGCCGATTGCTCGCGCTGGCCTTGCAACCGGGCATGATAATAACCGGCTTCACCGAACAGTTCGACATCGCCGATCGGCTGTTTGAACGTGGAGAACACGTTGATGCGGTCAAGCCCGCCGCGGATCGTGCGATCGGGGTTTTGATCATAGCGCAGCACGCGATCGGCAGCGCCGGTGATCGTGCCCGAACGGATGCACAAATTGCCTGGCAAGGTGGTGCTCGAGCAGCCCGCAGCGGTATTGGCGATCGGTTCGATGTGGAAAACGCCACTGGTCGTCAGCGTCGATGTCCCCTGCCGCACCGTGGATACCGGAATCGTCGTGAAACTGCCCCAGGGCGATGAGGTCGAGCGATTGTCGAAACCGGTGTCGCCCTGCCACAAAGTGCCATCAAGCGCGGCGCGATGATCTTCGCTGATGGCGAAATCACGCTCGCTGGTGAACAGCGGCGTGCGATGCGTGTAACTGCCGAAAATCAGGAAATTACCGCCCGATTTGGTTTCGAAGCCGGCCTTGCCCCCCACGGTTGTTTCGCCGGTACCATCGGCAAAGCCATAGCGCGCATCGAGCCGAAACCCCTTGAAGCGATCGTCGAGCACGACGTTGACCACCCCGGCGACAGCATCGGCGCCATAAATGGCACCCGCACCATCGCGCAGGATTTCGAGCCGGCGGATGCCGCCAACCGGAATCGAGTTGGTGTTCGCGGTCTGCACCGGCACGAAATTTTCAGTCTGGGTGCCCGGCGTCAGGATCATGCGGCGGCCGTTGAGCAGCACCAGCGTATTGCCGGTGCCAACACTGCGCAGGTTGATCGAGGCATTGTCGCCGCGCGCATCGTTGAGGTTGCCGGTGGTGCGCGCCTCTTGAAACTGGACATCGCCGGCCTGAGGAATCGAGCGGAACAGATCATCGCCAGAAACGCTGCCGACCGCGGCGATGCGTTCTTCGTCGAGCACCGACACCGGCAGCGCGCCGGCGATCCTGGCATTGTCGATGCGGCTGCCAACGACGATGATCACTTCCTCATCGGCTTTGGCGGCATCGGCGCGGACCGGCGGGGCCGGTTGCGCCAGTGCCGGCGCCACGACCAGGCTTGCTGCGCTGACAAGCAGAATTATCCGCAGCGATGGTAAAGCGCTCATATATGTTGCCCCTGCCCGGTTCGGTGCCAATGCCAGCCCGAATTTTTGTTGTTGCCGTCGTGTAATCGACGTTTCGATCCCGAGCAGCGGCAAAAGCATAACCAACGGCAGGGCGAAAGCCCCTGCTTCACATCCTGTGTTGCTCAATCGGACAGTGTGGCCAAAAAGTCGCTATGGCAGCCTGCGGATCACGGGACACGCCGGTAACTGGCCGCGCACCGCGCGCTGGCCAAGATCATCGGGCAGCGCCGCCAGTCGCATCGCCCCCGGTTCGCCTTCAAAGGCCAGGCGCAAAGCAGTGCGCAGCCGCTGTTCCGGCGCGGCCGCTGTGCCGGCGAACGCCGCGCTGATTGTTGCCGGGCAAATCGTGTCGATTGTGCCGGCAAAGCGCAGCGCGCGCCGACCGATCGGCACAATGGTGGCGCTGATGCCGGCGATTTCGCCATGCGCATCCGACAGGCTGGCGCGCGTCAGTTCGATCGTGCCGGTGGTGGCCCAACGATCATAGCCGGTCAGCCGCGCCTGGCCGGTGACGACCATGTCGGCGGCCAGCGTCAGGGCATCGCCGCGATCGAACCGCACACGCTGGCCGCTGATCACCAACTGGCCGCGCGGCGGCGGCGTGGCTGCCTCCGGCGTTCTGGCATCGGGCAGGCGTTCACGCAGGTGCAGTTCCAGGCTGTCGGCGGCGATGGTTACCGGGCTGAAACCGAGCCGGGCGTTGGCCGCTTCGATAACGCTCGACAGGCGCTGCAAGCGGCCGTTTTCGACGTTGATACTGGTCAGCGCCGATTTTCCGGAAAAGCTGGCGCCGATGCCGGGCCCGACAATCGCCGAAAAGCGCGGGTAATCAGCCCCGACCAGCGTCAGATCTTCCTGCCATGGGCCGCGATTGATGCGCGCGCGCGACGCGCTGGCAAACAGGCGTACCACGGCGCCGCCGCGCAACTCGGGGTGGCTGATCTGGGCTTCGAGCCGGTAGGGGAACCCCGTCACCTCGAACGGCATCGCGGGCAGCCAGTCGTGCACCTCGGCATCAAAATCGCGCGCCCAGCCCTGCCAGAGCATGAGGTACAGCCCAACCGCCAGCACCAAAGGCAGCAGCGTCAGCCACAAGGGGATACGGCGGCTCATGTGCTGGCCTTCGGGGCGATCGGCAAGGCAACACCGCGCTCGGGAGACTGTAGCTGGTTGATCGCGGCATGAACGCGCGCTTCGATATCGTCACGCGGCAGACCCGGTGGAATCGGCGCGGCGAACCGGAACGTCACGACGCCGGGCCGCTTGATGAAGCCCTTGGGCCACGCGCTGCCGCTGTCGAGCGCAACAGGAACCACCGGCAATTTCAATATCTTGTAGAGCCCGGCGAAACCGGCAGCGAGCGGCGGCGTGGCGCCCACCGCAACGCGCGTGCCTTCGGGGAAAATCACTACCGGGCGGCCATCCTTTACGGCCGCCTGCGCCGCTTTCATCATCGTGCGCAGCATCGCTGCCGAGCCTTCGCGATCGACGAATATCGAGCCATGGCGGGTCGCGGCTGCCCCCCAGACCGGAATGGTTTTCAGTTCCGCCTTCATGACCACCGCCGGGCGGGTGAACAGCCACAGCGTCAAAAAGGTTTCATAGGCCGATTCATGCTTGATCGCGAACAGGTGGGGGCCAGGCGGAATATCGCCTTCGACATTGATTTTTACCCCCGTCAGCCATCGGCTGCACCACAGGAACCAGCCAGCCCAGAGCTTGGGGCCAAGATATAGTCCGGAACGTGACACCAGCCCGGCCATCAAAGCGCCGGTCACCGTCACGACCGAACCCAGATAAAAGACAATGGTGAACAGGCAGGAACGCAGGAAAGCGATGGCGGTCATGCTTCGCCCATCGCCAGCGCCGCACGGCGCAACAGATATTTGCTATATTCGGCGGCAATCGACGGCGCCCGGGCTTCCACCGCCACCGCATCCGAAACCACGCTGATGCCGCGCGGCAACACCCGGCTGAGTTCCAGCCGGGCGCGGCGCATATGCCCCGCCGATGTCACCAGGCGGATCGACGTGAAGCGATTTTTTGCCACCCAGCGCGCCGTTTCTTCCGCATTCGACCTTGTATCGACAGCTTCATAGCCCAGATCGCTGGTGCCGAGCCGCGATTTCCTGACTCCGGCTGCTGCCGCCAGTTGCTTGCGGGTGGTGTTGCGATCAACCCCCGATATCAGCATCCGCCGCGCGCTGCCCGCCTCGATCACCGCCAGCCCGCGCTTCAACCGACCCTTGCCACCCGTCAACACCACCACGGCATCGGTCTTGAAGCCCAGCGGCGCCGGGGCCGGCAGGGTCAGGCTGAACCACAGGAACCCGCCGCACCAGCCCAGCAGCAGCGCGGCAAAGATGCGGCCCATGATGCCCAGCAGGCCGATCTTGGCAGGTTTGGGCGCACGGCCGCTGCTGCCGAACCCGGGCCGTGGCGCCGGCCCGGCGCTGCGCCGGTTACGCAAGGGGGTCACATCTCGCCGCGCTGACGGCGCAGCGCGAACCATTTTGCAACATTGGCATTATGTTCAGCCAGCGTTTCGGCAAAAACATGGCCACCGCTGCCATCGGCAACAAAGAACAGCGCCTTGGTCGGCGCCGGATCGAGCACCGCGGCAATGCTGGCCCGGCCCGGATTGGCGATTGGCCCCACCGGCAGCCCGGGTTTGAGATAGGTGTTATAACCGGTATCACGCGCCAGTTCGGATTTTTTGATACGCCGGCCCAGCGGACGGCCCTTGGTGATCGGATAGATGACCGTGGGGTCGGCATCGAGCTTCATACCGATGCGCAGCCGGTTGGAATAAACGCCCGCCACCATCCGGCGTTCCGATGCCTTGCCGGTTTCCTTTTCGACGATCGACGCGAGGATGATCGCTTGCGCCGGCGTTGTCACCACGGCGGCCTTGCTGCGCTTTGCCCATAGAGCCGCCGTTGTGGCGGTCATCGCCTTTTGCATCCGCGCGACCAGCTTTTGCCGCGATTCGCCGGGAGTGAAATCATAGGTTTCGGGGAGCACGCTGCCTTCGGCGGGCACCGCGGCCGTGCCGGTCAATTGCTTTTCGCGGATGAGCAGGTCAGCGACCTGCACCGATGCCAACCCCTCGGGAATGGTAATCCGTTCAGCCGCGACCAGGCCTTGCTGCATGACACTGAGATAAGTCGCCCAGGCATCGCCGCGTCGCAGGCGATAGGTGCCGGCCTTGACCGCCGCATCCCCGCCGAAAAACCGCGCCAGCGCGCGAAACTGCCGCGGCGAATCGATCAGACCCTTGTCATGCAGGGCGTTGCCGACCGCGGTCAGCGATGCGCCTTTGGGCACGGTGAACATCATCGCAGCGCCGGGCGTGCGGCCCCAGCCAAACCACGGCGCCACCAGCAACGGCCCGCCGATGATCAGCAACAGGGCGACGAACGCCCCAATAGGGCTGCGCCTCATCTCAGGCGCGCCTGGATGATGCCGCTGCGCTCATACCGCGCGCATCACCAGCGTCGCATTCGTCCCGCCAAAGCCGAAGCTGTTGTTGAGCACGGCCTTGATCGGGCGCTGTTTGGCGACATGGGGAACCAGATCGACGCCGATGCACGCCTCCGATGGATTATCGAGATTGAGTGTTGGCGGTGCCACCTGGTCGCGCATCGCCAACAGGCAGAAAATCGATTCGACAGCGCCGGCGCCACCGAGCAGATGGCCGATCGCCGATTTGGTCGATGACATCGATACGGTTTCGATGGCGCTGCCGAACAACCGCCGCACCGCGCCCAACTCCAGCTCGTCACCCATCGGTGTCGAGGTGCCATGGGCGTTGATATAATCGATGTCGGACGGGTTGAGCCCGGCCTTTTTCAGCGCCATTGCCATCGAGCGGAAAGCGCCCGAACCTTCGGGGTGCGGCGCGGTCACATGATAGGCATCGCCGGTCAGGCCATAGCCGATGACTTCGCCATAGATTTTGGCACCGCGCGCCTTGGCGTGTTCATATTCTTCGAGCACCACGACGCCGGCGCCCTCGCCCATGACGAAGCCATCGCGGGCCTTGTCATAAGGCCGGCTGGCCTGCGTTGGCGTGTCGTTGAACCCCGATGAAAGCGCCTTGGCTTGCGAAAATCCGGCGATGCCAAGCGGGCAGATCGCCCCTTCCGCACCCCCGGCCAGCATCACATCCGCATCATCGAGCGCAATCATCCGCGCGGCATCACCAATGGCATGGGCGCCCGTCGAGCACGCCGTCACCACGGCATGATTCGGCCCCATCAGGCCGTATTTGATCGAAACCTGCCCCGAGATGAGGTTGATCAGCCGGCCATGGACGAAATGCGGGCTGACCCGGCGCGGGCCTTTTTCGTGGAGCACGATCGATTCCGAGGCAATGCCAGGCAAACCGCCGATACCCGAACCGATCGAGCAACCAGCGCGAAAGCGTTCTTCCTCGGTCATATTGGTCAGTCCGGCGTCTTCAAGCGCCTGGCCCGCCGCATCGATACCATAGATAATGAACGGATCGACCTGGCGCTGCACCTTGTAATCGACACGCGTATCGGCGTTGAACGTGACCCCCGAGCCATCGCCGCGAATCACTTCGCAGGCGATTCGGCAGGCATAATCGGTCGCATCGAACCGGGTAATCGTGCCAGCGCCCGACCTGGATGCCAATATATTGGCCCATACCGTTTCGACATCCGAACCCAAAGGCGTCACCAGCCCTACGCCCGTTACAACCACGCGCCGCATCGGCAGCCTATCCTTCCCAGATCGTCCATTTGCGGACTTTTACGATTATCGCCTTTTATACGCGAAACGGCCTCTCGCATATCGCGAAAGGCCGTTTGCCAAGACGTTGACGTCAGGCAGGGCCAAAAGGCACCGGCCTTCTAGCCGGCGATCAACCCTTTTGGTTGGCACCGATGAAGTCGATGGCATCTTTGACGGTCAGGATTTTTTCGGCGGCATCATCGGGGATTTCCACCGCGAATTCTTCCTCGAAGGCCATGACGAGTTCGACGGTGTCGAGGCTGTCTGCACCCAGATCATCGATGAAGCTGGCATCGTTGGTCACCTTGTCGGCTTCGACACCGAGATGCTCAACGACGATCTTCTTAACGCGGTCGGCGACGTCGCTCATGGGAACCCTCTTTCCAATTGCACTTTGGCATTGTTGCTTGACCAACGGCGATAGCGGCACGCGGGCTTCAAGACAAGAGCCCGGCGCACCTCAGATCATCGCCATGCCGCCATTCACATGCAGAGTCTGGCCCGTCACATAGCCGGCTTCGCGCGATGACAGATAAACCACGCCCGCCGCGATGTCGGCGCCGTCCCCCAACCGGCCAGCGGGGATACGCCCGGTCAACGCCGTCTTTTGCGCATCGGGAAGCGCATCAGTCATCGGCGACGTGATGAACCCCGGCGCAATGCAGTTCACCGTCACGTTGCGGCTGGCGACTTCCTGTGCCAGCGCCTTTGACATGCCGATCAACCCGGCCTTTGACGCAGCATAATTCGCCTGTCCCGGGTTGCCCGTCACGCCAACTACCGACGTCACCGAAATGATGCGGCCAAAACGCTGCTTCATCATCATGGGCTTGAGCGCCGCGCGCGCCAGTCGAAACGCCGCCTCCAGATTGACACGGATCACCATGTCCCATTCCTCGTCCTTCATGCGCAGCGCGAGATTATCGCGCGTCACACCGGCATTGTTGACCAGAATATCAAGCCGGCCGAGCGCCTCGAGTGCGCGCGGCACCAGCGCATCGACGGCTGCCGCATCCGACAGGTCGCACGGCAGCACGACGCTGTCCCCGTCGATATCGGCGCGCACGGCCTCCAGTGCATCGGCGCGGGTGCCCGACAGCGCGACGCGCGCCCCCTGCGCGGCGAGCGCCCGCGCCACCGCGCTGCCGATGCCGCCCGATGCGCCGGTGACCAGCGCCGTCATCCCTGTCAGATCGAACATCGCCTAAAGTTCCTTGGCCAGCGCTTCGACGCCGGCCATATCGGCGGCGCTTTGCATTTTAGCATCCGGCGTGATGCGGCGGACCATCGGCCCCAGCACCTTGCCGCCGAGTTCGACGAAATTGGTGACCCCCAGATCGGCCATTTTCAGCACCGATTCGCGCCTGAGCTCCGTGCCAGTGAGCTGTTCAACCAGGAGGCGGCGAATCAGATCGGGATCGACCACCACATCTGCGGTGACATTGGCGACCAGCGGCACGAACGGGCGGTTGACGACAGCGGCTTCCAGCGCCGCCGCCATCGCCTCGGCGGCCGGCTGCATCAACGCACAGTGAAAAGGCGCCGATACCGGCAGCAACACCGAATGGCGGGCGCCGCGCGTCCGCGCCAGCGCCATCGCCCGCGCCACTGCCGCCACATGGCCAGACACCACCACCTGCCCCGGCGCATTGTCATTGGCAGCAGCGCAAACATCGCCTTGCGCGGCTTCGGCTGCGATCGCTTGCACCGCTTCAAAGCCCAACCCGAGCAGCGCTGCCATGGCGCCCTCGCCAACGGGGACTGCGGCCTGCATCGATTGCCCGCGCAAACGCAGCAGCCGCGCGGTTTGCGCCAGGCCCAGCGCACCCGCAGCGGCAAGCGCCGAATATTCACCAAGGCTGTGCCCGGCGACATAGGCAGCCTTGTCGGCCAGCACCATGCCACCTTCGGCTTCGAGCACGCGCAGCGCCGCGATCGACACCGCCATGATCGCCGGCTGGGCGTTTTCGGTAAGGGTCAACTGGTCCTCCGGCCCGTCCCACATCAGGCGCGTCAGGTGGAAGTCCAGCGCATCATCGACTTCTTCGAAAACGGCTCGGGCTATCGGGCTGGCTTCGGCGAGGCCCCGGCCCATGCCGACCGATTGGCTGCCCTGGCCCGGAAAAAGGAAAGCGCGAATGGTCATTCTCCCCAGTTATCTATGCGGCGCCGGTTAGGCGCTTGAGTGCCCTTGCGCAACATGTGTGCGTGTCAGCCACCGTTACGATAGCTTCTATATCCCGTTGCACAGCGCGCCGGATTCGATAAGGGTAGCAAAGTCTGCCGCCGGGGGGAGTTGGGCAACCATTCATCTCCGGGCCAGTTGTGATGCGCCATACAAGGAGCACCACAACGAACGGTGCGTCTTTGCCGATTACCCGTAACTGCATCATTGCCATTTCTTAATGAGGGACTCCATGCACCGTAACGCCCCCGCCTTCTCCCGTTTGCTTGCCCCGGTTCTGGCCGCGGCGCTGTTTGCGGCAATGCCGGCAAATGCCGCTGTGTCATCGGCAGTCGGCAAGGCGCTCAACCAGGCGGCAGCGGCCGCCAAGTCGGGAAACAGCGGCGCCGCGATCAGCGCGATCCGAACCGCAACGGCCGCTGCCAGTACCGCAGAGGAAAAAACCAAGACGGCGCAGATGGCAGCCTATGTTTACACCCGCGCCGGTCGCTACGGCGATGCGGCAGCAGCGCTTTCGAGCACTGGCGCCAGCCCGCGCCAGATTGCCCCGCTATATTACCAGGCTGGCCAATATGATCGCGCCATCACCGAAGCCCGCAAGGCCGGCGGTGAAGACATGCAGATTCTGATCGCTCAGGCGCAAACGCGTCTTGGCCGGCCCGGCGAAGCCGTAAAGGCCTATCAGGCGCTGATCCGTGCCAATGGCGCCAAGTCAGTTTACCTCGAAAACCTCGCCGGCGCCCAATATAAATCTGGTGACAAGAAAGGCTATCTCGCCACCACCACCCAGTTGATCCGGGTCGATTCATCACCAGCGCGCTGGAACACGTTGCTCACCGCCTTCCGCCAGAGCCAGATGCGCCCCGAGGCCAAACTGGCACTTTACCATTTGATGAGCGCCACCAGCACGCTGAGCAAGGCCGAAGACTATCAGGAATTCGCCAAACTCGCCCTCGTCGCCAATCAGGCCGGCATCGCCGCCGGTGCGCTCGCCAAGGGCGGCGGCAGCAGTGGCGACGCCATGGCGCAAAAACTTGGCCAGGCCGCTGCCAGCATGAACGCCAAAGCCGCCACCGAAGCGCCCAGACTTGCGGCATCCACCGCAACGGCCGTGCGCGGCGGCAACGCCTATCTTGGTCTTGGCCAATATCCCCAGGCAATCGCCGCCTTTGACAAGGCGATCGCAGCCAAAGCCAGTGACGCCGACCAGGCCAAGGTCTTCAAGGGCATTGCGGCGCTGCGCGCTGGCAATGTGCCGCTGGGCCGTGCCAGCTTTGCCGCTGTCAGCGACAGCAATGGCATGAAGGACATTGCAGACCTTTGGGTGCTGTTCGCCAGCTCACGCGGCGCCATCAAAAGCTGATGCATGACACAAAAAAGCCCGCCACCGGATCCGGTGGCGGGTTTTTTATTGGCCAGCGACCAGGCGCGGCTCAACTGCCGGCGGGATCCGATTGCAACTGCAGATAATTCTGCAGCCCCATCTGGCTGATCATCGTCTGCTGGGTCTCGATAAAGTCGATATGCTCCTCTTCGGAAGCAAGAATGCTGGCAAACAGGTCCCGGCTGGGAAAATCCCGCACCGTTTCGCAATGGGCAACGGCATCGCGCAACAGCGCGACCGCATCATGTTCGAGATCGAGATCGGCCTGCAGAATTTCAGGCACCGTCTCGCCGATGCGCAACCGGTTGAGTTGCTGCATTCCCGGGAACCCGTCGAGGAAGAAAATCCGCTCGATCAACGCATCGGCATGCTTCATTTCATCGATCGATTCGTGGCGTGAATGTGCCGCGAGCTTGGCAATACCCAGATTATCAAGCGTGCGATAATGCAGCCAATATTGGTTGACCGCGGTCAGTTCGCCCTTGAGCACGGCGTTGAGAAATTCGATGACTTTGGTATCACCACGCATGGTTGGTCCTTTCGCTGCTGTCGTCAGCCGAGGCGTCAGCATAGCGCCACCACCAGCCGTCGACCAATATCGTTATTGTGACAGATTGCCATCAGCGCCTGTATCAGCGCGTCGCCCCCGCGAGCACCTGCCGCGCATAAGGCAGGCACTGGCCGCATTTGGGCTTGCACCCCAGATGCGCATAGGCCGATCGCGGACAAGCACTTTGCAGCGCATGGCCGGCGGCCCGAACCTGCTGGTCACGCAGGGCATTGCAGACACAAACAATCACCGGACGAGCCTCACACTGAAACTGCTGTTGCGAATCACTATCGCCGGTCGTCGCGACAATTGCAAGTGGTTCTCAACAGCGATAATGTCAGCCGCCGGTCAACGCCTTCAGGATCGCCCGCGCCTTTTCCGGCTGGCGCCGCA
This sequence comes from Sphingomonadales bacterium, assembly GCA_038328515.1. Taxonomy (GTDB): domain Bacteria; phylum Pseudomonadota; class Alphaproteobacteria; order Sphingomonadales; family Sphingomonadaceae; genus Sandarakinorhabdus. Next base: position 27,763 of record JBBQMB010000001.1, on the reverse strand, counting down.
ACAACCGCCGCACGATGATCGCCAGGGTAAAAAACCAATGCCAGGGCAGCAACAACGGGTAGTGGCGCCTGATGAACGCCAGCCGCGAACGGTTCAGCCAATAGTCCGACATGACGCTGCGCTGGCCCTTGACGCCTGACGATCCGATCGAGCCGCCTTCCTTGTGATAAACGGTCGCGCCAGCCGCAAAGGCCGTGACAAAGCGCTCGGCGCCGCGCCTGCGGTTGCGCACCGCCCAATCAATTTCTTCGAAATAAAGGAAATAGCTGTCTTCCATCAGGCCGACATTTTCGAGAAAATCGCGGCTGACGGCGATCGAAGCGCCCAGCACAAAATCAGTCGCGGCTGCAACCGTTGCTGCATCGAACGGCGTGCTGGCTGACAAGCGGCCATGGATCGCCTCGCCGGCACCGGTCCAGATGTTGAACCGATTGCCGTTGAGCGCCTGCACCATATCGGGTGACCAATAAAATCGCACCACGGTGCCGCACATGCCGATGCGCGGCGTCATCGCCATGGTGTGCGCCAGTTGTTCGGCGCTGTCGGCCTCGACCACCGTGTCGTTATTGAGCAACCAGAAACATTCGATCACAGGGTCAGTGAGCAGCAGTTTCAGCCCGACATTGTTGCCGCCGGCAAACCCCAGATTGCCGCCCGAATCGACCAATGTGACGCCATCGGTGGGCGTCGATACCGCCGTTGCCAGGTCGCCCGGCCCCAGCCTGCGCACCGCCACCGGCTTTGGCAGTGCGGGGGAAGAAAATCGCGCCATCGCTTTTGATGCCGGTTCAACCGGTAGATCCCCGCGCGCCCATGCCTCGATCTGGTCGAGCGATCCGTCTGCAGAGGCATTATCAACAACGATCACCCGCAACGGCACCGTGCTGCGCAGCAGTGATTCCAACACTTCGACGGTATCGCGCCAGCGGTTCCAATTGACCAGCACGACACCGACCGGTGCCGGACCTGTCGTCATGGCCGGCGGTTCCGCTGTGGGGGTCGGGTCATCGGGGTGAACAACAGGGCTTCCATCTGCGGATGATCGGTCGGTCATGGACGGTCGTGATGCGCGACAGGCCAACGCTTGGCAACCATTAGCGGCGCACATCGACGCGAAGTCAGCAGATTTGGCACCGGTACAGAAGATTTCGCCAAATCCCTTGCCCCCCGCATCCGACCCCGCTATAGCCCGCCACCTTGCGCTGTTCCGCGGTAGCTCAGTGGTAGAGCAGACGACTGTTAATCGTCTGGTCGTAGGTTCGAATCCTACCCGCGGAGCCAGCGCAACCCGGTTGTTGCTGGCACTACACCGCTGTGCCGACCAGCCGGCCGATACCGGCCGTCAGTCCCATCGCCAGTGCCCCCCAAAACGTAACGCGCGCGGTCGCCCGGACAATGTTGGCGCCACCAGCGCGTGCGCCGATCGCGCCAAGCACGGCCAGAAACAGCAGCGACGCCGCCGATACGCCCAGAACAAGCCAGGCCCTTGGCAGCACGATAACCATCGCCAACGGCATCGCCGCCCCCAGTGTGAACGTCAGCGCCGATGTCAGCGCCGCCTGCACCGGGCGCGCCGTGGTAAAATCGGAAATGCCCAATTCGTCTCGGGCGTGGGCGGCAAGTGCATTGCCCGCCATCAACTGCCGCGCCACCAGATTGGCTGTGTCGGGATCGATGCCGCGCGCCCGATAAAGGCCGGCTAGCTCTGCCAGTTCCGCTTCGGGTGCGCTGGCGAGTTCGGCAGATTCGCGGGCCAGATCGGCAGCCTCGGTATCGGCCTGGCTGCTCACGGACACATATTCGCCCGCGGCCATCGACATGGCACCAGCGACCAGACCGGCAGCGCCGGCGACCAGAATTTCGCTGCGCCCCGCCGCCGCGGCAGCGACCCCCACGATCAGACTGGCGGTGGAAACAATCCCATCATTGGCGCCCAGCACGGCAGCGCGCAACCAGCCGATCCGCGCCACCAGATGCCGTTCGAGATGCCGATTGCTCATCATCCTGCGCACCCTTTTTCATGACCTTTCGCAAGGCCTGGTCCATTCATCGCACCGACAGCCATCATTGCCTAGATTAGGCACAGTTTCGCTAAGGAAATTCTTCCATGTTGACGTTGCGCCGCCTGACATTTCTCGTTCCTGCGCTGCTCCTCATGTCGGGCTGTGCTTATGATTATGCCAGTGGCTATGCGCCAAGCTATCCGCCCGGCTATGACAATGGCCTTGGCAGCGGCGATTTCGAACAGCCGGGCGACTTGTTCGGCGGCCAGAATATCGCCTCGGTCGAGCTGTTTTACGGCCCGTTGGCACGCTATGGCCGCTGGTCGGATACGCGCTTTGGCTATGCCTTCGTACCTGCGGTCCGGCAAGATTGGCGCCCCTATGTCAACGGCCGCTGGGGCGATAATCGCCTGTGGATTTCGGACGATCCCTGGGGTTGGGCAACCGATCATTATGGTCGCTGGGGCTTTGATGAGGACATCGGCTGGGCCTGGGTGCCGGGCACCGAATGGGCGCCATCATGGGTTGCCTGGCGCGAGGATGCGCAAGTCGCCGGCTGGGCCCCGATCCCGCCGGCGGTGAATTATTCGGTCTCCATCGGCTTTGGCAATGGCGGGGGCTATAATGACTGGAACAACTGGTATGGGCCCAGCTGGGTCTGGGTGCCGCGCACCACGCTGTATCGCCCGGGCTTTGGCGGTGGAATCCTGCCTTGGCAGAGCGGTCGCGATTATTGGCGCACCAGCCAGTGGCAGCGCTTTTCCGGCTGGAATGGCCAACCCGGCTATTACGGGTGGAACCGCGCCGGCAATGCGCGGCGGGATCAACGTTCGGGGCAACAACCCGGTGACGTCAGGCCGCGGCCGCGCTTCGATAGCGATCGCGGCAATGATCAGCGCCCCGATTACCGCCGCTTCCCGGGCCGGGATGAAAATTGGCAGGCACGCCAGCGCCCGGATGGCACGGGTGGCCAATGGGAGGGCCGCCAGCGTCCGGATGGCAGCATAGGCCAATGGCAAGGTCGCCGCGACCAGCAGCGCGCGCCGGATGGGCAACAACGCTACCAGCCGCCAGGGCAACCACGCCCGGATGGCGATCGCCGGCCAATGGGCGGCAATCGCGGGCAAGCACCGCGCGATCCTGGTGTGACGACCATGCCGATACCAAGCGGTGGCGGCGGTGGCGGTGGCGGCGATTTCCGCAATCGTCAATCACCGCCCCCGCAGATGCAACAGCCCCGGCAACAGCCACAAATGCAACCGTCGCCGCGATACGAAGCCCAACCACCGCCGCGTCGCGAAACGCCGGCACAGCGACCGCCGGCGCCGGCGCGCGAGAATCAGAACGAACGGCCAGACTGATCGGCAACTCAGGCAACAAACGCGGCTAATACCCGTCAACCCCAACAATAAACTTGCGCCCTGTCGCTGCACTGCACACTATGTTCCAGGCAGCGACAGGGAGCAGCAATGGCGGCGGTTTCAGCCTTTGACGAAATGTACGGCAGCAGTGGCGATTATGGCCGTGCTGACGGGATGTCGGTCAGCACCGCCTATCGTTCGATACACAATTGGCTTGACCAGTCGCCGCCGGAATTGATGGCGGCGCGGCGTCGGCAAGCGGAATTGTTCTTTCGCCGTATCGGTATCACTTTTGCCGTCTATGGCGATCCCGATGCCGCCGAACGGCTTATCCCTTTCGATATAGTGCCGCGCATCCTCGCCCGCGCCGAATGGAATGAGCTCGAACGCGGCTTGAAACAGCGGGTGCGCGCGCTCAATGCCTTTCTGGGTGATGTTTATGGTGCCCGCGAAATCCTGCGCGCTGGTATCGTGCCCGAAGAACTCGTGCTGCAAAACCCCGGCTATTGCCTGCACATGGTCGGCCGCAAGCCACCTGGCGGCGTGTGGACGCATATCGCCGGGATCGATCTTGTCCGCACCAGCCCCCATGAATTTTACGTGCTCGAAGACAATGCCCGGACGCCGTCCGGGGTGTCATACATGCTCGAAAATCGCGAAGTGATGCTCAAACTGGTCCCCGAACTTTTCGACCAGGTCAAGGTCGCACCGGTCGAAACCTATCCCGAAGCGCTGCTCGAAACGCTGGCTTCGGTCAGCCCGCGCCCCGGCATCGGCGGACGGGCGCCCGTGTGCGTTCTGCTCACCCCCGGCCGCCACAACAGCGCCTTTTACGAACACAGTTTCCTTGCCGACAAATTGGGCATCGAACTGGTCGAAGGCTCCGACCTGTTTGTCCGCGACGATGTCGTTTTCATGCGGACCACCGAGGGGCCGGAACGCGTGGACGTCATTTACCGCCGTCTCGATGATGCCTTTATTGATCCGCTGGTTTTCAACCCTGGCTCGATGCTGGGCGTGCCTGGCCTGATGTCGGCCTATCATGCCGGCAATGTCACACTCGCCAATGCGGTTGGTACAGGCGTTGCCGATGACAAGGCGATTTATAGCTATATGCCAGAGATAGTGCGCTTTTATACCGGCGAAGAACCGATATTGAAAAACGTCCCGACGTGGCGTTGCCGCGAACCCGACGCGCTGGGCTATGTGCTCGATCATCTCGCCGAGCTGGTCGTCAAGGAAGTCGATGGTTCGGGCGGCTATGGCATGTTGATCGGCCCACACGCGCCACAAGCGACACTGGCGGCGTTCGCTGCCAAGCTGAAAGCGCATCCAGAGAAATTCATTGCCCAACCCACGCTGGCGCTATCGACCTGCCCGACGGCGACCGACAGCGGCATCGCCCCGCGCCATGTCGATTTGCGGCCGTTCGTGCTCACCGGCGCCCATGACGTCAAAATCGTGCCCGGCGGGTTGACCCGGGTGGCGATGACGCCGGGGTCGCTGGTGGTCAATTCATCGCAAGGCGGGGGGACGAAGGATACGTGGGTGGTGGACGAATGACGGTGCGTGTCACCCCCACCCCGGGCCGCGCTGCGCGCGTCTCTCGCCCCTCCCGCAAGCAGGAGGGAATAACCTCCCTTCCCCTGGCGGGGTGGGGGTTGCGCCTGTCCCCGCCGGATGCCCGACCATGCTGAGCCGCACTGCTTCGAACCTCTACTGGATGGGCCGCTATCTCGAACGCGCCGATTTCACCGCGCGGCTGATCGAGGCGACCCAGCGGCTGGCCGCCCTGCCCTCCTCTTATGGTGGTGCCGGCAACGCGTGGGAATCGGCGCTCGCCGCGACCTGGATGACAAAGGCGCACAAGCAACGTGGCCTTGCCCTCAATGAACGTGACGTCAGCGAATTTTTGACGCTCGATCCGGCTAATCCCTCATCGATCCGTTCATGCCTCGAGGCAGCGCGCGCCAATGCCCGATCGGTGCGCACAGCCCTAACCTCGCAAACCTGGGAGGCGATAAACACCGCCTGGCTCGAAGTTTCGCGCTATGGCACGCATCTCGACAGCCGTGAGGCGCTCGAGCCGCTGCTCGAACTGGTCAAGCATGCGGTCTCGGCCTTCCACGGCGCCGCCCAGCGTACCATGTTGCGCGGCGATGCCTTCTGGTTCGTCAACCTCGGGTCGGCGATCGAACGCGCCGATAATTCGGCGCGGCTGCTCGATGTGAAATATCACCTGCTGCTGCCGCGCGGCGAAACGGTTGGCGGCTCGCTCGATTATTTTCAGTGGACGACGATCCTGCGCACCGTTTCGGCGATGACCGCCTATCGCTGGGTCTATCGCGATTCGGTCAAACCCTGGCTGGTCGCCGACCTGCTCATCCTCAATAACCAGATTCCGCGCAGCCTGGCCTCGTGCTATGATGAAATCCTGCGCCATCTCGACCAACTTGCCAGCGTCACCGGCAAACGCGGGCCGGCGCACCGGCTGGCCGCTGCCGAACACGCCCGTCTCGCCAGTTCAAACATCGATAAAATTTTCGCCGATGGCCTGCATGAATTTCTGACACGTTTCATCGTCGATAATAACAAACTCGGCGAAGTCATCGCCGAACAATATCTGTTTTGATCGAAGAATAATGCGTATTAAAGTAGATTATTCAACAATTTACGACTATTCTTTGCTGGCCAGCGATGTTGTCCAGTTGCTGCGCGTAGAACCGTGCGGCCATCATGATCAACACATTGTCAATTGGCGGCTCGATACCGATACCGATGGTCATCTGCGCCGGGGACACGATGTATTCGGCAATGTCACCCACATGTTTTATGCCGATGCGCCAATCCGGCGGCTGGCGCTCCATGTGACCGGCGAGGTCGATACCAGCGAAACCAATGGCGTATTACGGGGTACCGCCGAACCGCTGCCGGCCAGCATTTTTCTGCGCACGACACCGCTCAGCACCCCTGATGTCGCGATCCGCGATTTTGCCCGCAGCTTGGCACAGACAAATCCGATCGAAACCTGCCATGCCCTGCTGACCAGCCTTTACGACGGCATGACCTTTGATGCCGATGTCACCCACAGCCACACCGATGCGGCGCATGCCTTTCGCCTGAAAGCCGGTGTCTGTCAGGACTACAGCCATATTTTCCTCGCGGCCGCCCGGCTGCTCGGCATTCCGGCGCGCTATGTCTCGGGGCATCTGGTGCGCGCTGACGGGCTGGTCACGCAGCCGGCCGGCCACGCCTGGGTTGAAGCCTATGTGCCCGATCTTGGCTGGGTGGGGTTCGATCCGACCAATGGCATGTCGACAACCGAGGCCTATTTGCGCGTCGCGGTCGGGCTCGATTATCTCGATGCGGCACCGGTGCGCGGCGCGCGCCGCGGCGGTGGTGCCGAAACGATGGTGGTGAGCGTGACGGCCAGCGATGCGCATGCACCGGCCGCTGTCACGGTGCTTGCCGAAGCCATGACGCAGGTGCAATCTTGAATGGCGGCGGACAGGAACAATATAGTTCGCGCGGGGGAGACAGCCTGACCATGACCTATTGTATCGGAATCCTGGTGCGCGAAGGCATGGTGATGCTCGCCGATACCCGCACCAACGCCGGCGTCGATAATATCTCGACCTATCGCAAGCTGCGCGTGCTCGAAACCGGGCACGACCGGGTGATGGTCGTCACGTCCGCCGGCAGCCTGTCGGTAACGCAGTCTGCAACCAGCAGGGTGGCGCTCGGCGTCGTCATGCCCGACAGCGGCAAAAAGGAAACGGTCGATACCGCGCCCACCGTCTTTCGCGCCGCGCAGATCATCGGCCAGGCACTCAGCGACGCCAAGGCAAGCATCGATCTCGTGGTGCGCACCGAAAAAGTTTCAACCGATGCCTCGTTGTTGTTCGGCGGCAGCATCGATGGCCGCAAGCCACGCATGTTCCTGATCTATGGCGCCGGCAATTTCATCGAATGCCAGCAGGACACACCGTTCCTGCAAATCGGCGAGCTGAAATATGGCAAGCCAGTGCTCGATCGCATGGTCAGCTATGAAACCCCGATGGCCGAAGCCATAAAGATCGCGCTGATCTCGTTTTCGGCAACGATGCGCTCGAACCTCGCCGTCGGCTTGCCGATCGACTTTGTCACCGTCCGAACGGGTACCAGCCGCGTCGAACTGCTCCACCGCATCGATGTCGACGATGAATATTATCGCGAAATGAACGACCGCTGGGGCAATGCCCTGCGCGCTGCCGCGGCCGCTATCCCGCTGCCGGAATATGCCAGCGAACCCGATAATGCCTTGGGCGCGGACTGAGATTTCAAGCGCCGCCAGCGGCTGGCGCCCTGGCCAGCGTTTTGCCTGAGGCCCGCCAATGCCGCCAGTTGCCGATGGCGACGCCCGTTATTCAGCCGTCAGACCCTGCGGCACAGCCACAGCATCACGCCGCAGCCACAGCAACCACGCCAGACCGGTGCCGATCACCGCTACCGCCGTCATCGACAGATAGCCGAGCGCGCCGCGCCCTGTGGCATTGAGATATTCGTAAAGCTCGCCCGAAATCAGCGTGGTGACTGCCTGCGCCGGCGCCGAGGCCAGCGCCATGTAGATCATCTGCGCTGTGGGCGTGCGTTCATCGCCGTGCAGCATCTGCGTCATGCGCACCCCACCAAGGAAGGTCGCGGCAAAAGTGCCGGCGTGCAGGAGTTGCAACGGGAACAACGCCCAAACCGGCGGCAGCATCGATAGCGCCGTCCAGCGGACGATGGCAGCAAGGCCACCGAACAGGATGAGCGTTTCCGGCGTAAAACGCTCCGTCCAGCGCGCCAGGAAAATCAGGAAACCGACTTCGGCGATCACGCCGACCGACCAGAGATTGCCCGCCAACGTCGAGGATAACTGCTGGTCATTGGTCCAGATCAGCGTTCCGGCGACATAGAAATAACTATGGGTTGCCTGAATGAGCCCGGCGGCAAAGATCATCAACGCGAATTTGCGATCCTTCAGCATGCCGACGCCAGCGGCAAAGCGCGTCGCAAAAGGCGCCTCCCGGCCGCTGCCGACCGGTTCGGGCCGCATCCATGCCGCCGCCGCGATCAACGCCGCCGATACGCCGAACAACCAGGCCCATATCGCCCAGGGGCCATAGCCGTCGATCAGGCTGCCGACGACGCTCGATCCGACGACAAACGCCGCCGAAGCCAGCCCGCGCGCCAGCCCATAACGCGGCCAGCCATATTTGGTCAGGCGCAGCAGCGCCGCTTCGATCACCGGCACCAGCCCCCAGAAGGCCACGTCCATCAACAGGATGATGCCGAATACGAGCACGAAATTCTCGGCGAACCACAATGACGCGAAACCGATAGTCAGCACGATTGCAAACAGGAACATCGGCGCCCGCCGGTCGTTGCGCCCATCTGCCCAGGCCGCCGTAAGGGGCCCGGCAATGATCCGCGAAAACCCGCCGATGGCGAGCACCAACCCGATCTGTGACCCCGAAAAGCCGTGCGCTTTTTCAAGCCAAACCGGCAGGAACGGGATAAGCGCGCCGAATCCGGCAAAAAACAGGCACGCCAGCCAGGTAGCGCGCACGCCCGGACGGGCCAGCGAAGACTTCAACGATTCGACCATAACCCACCATGGCGCGGTGCAACGTGCTTGTCATCATCGGTGGATGACATCAGGGCACCAGCGCGGCATAGAAGGCGAAATTCGGGGAGACGACCATGACCATGCCTGCACTTTTTGACCTGACTGGCCAGACCGCGCTCATCACCGGCTCATCAAAGGGCATCGGCAAGGCCATCGCCCACCGCATGGCCGAACATGGCGCCAATGTCATCATTTCCAGCCGCAAAGCCGATGTCTGCGACGCCGCAGTCGCCGAAATCAACGCCGCAGTTGGCCGCGACGCTGCCTATGCGATCCCCGCCAATATCGCCGACAAGGCCAGTCTGCAGGCGCTGGTTGACAAAACCATCGCCCGTTTTGGCCAGATTGACCATCTCGTCTGCAACGCTGCGTCCAACCCCTATTTCGGCCCGCAGGACGGCATCAGCGATGATCAGTTCAGCAAGATTCTGCAAAACAACATCATCTCGAACCATTGGCTGATCACCATGGTCGCCCCCGCGATGCGCGCCCGCAAGGACGGCAGCATCACGATCATTTCGTCGGTCGGCGGATTGAAGGCCTCAACCGTCATCGGCGCCTATTGCATTTCAAAAGCCGCCGACATGCAACTGGCGCGCAACCTGGCCGCCGAATATGGGCCGGACAATGTGCGGGTAAACTGCATCGCTCCCGGCCTCATCAAGACCGATTTTGCCAAGGCGCTGTGGGACAACCCCGAAATCCTGAAGGTATCGACGAGCAACGCACCGCTGCGCCGCATCGGCATCCCCGATGAAATCGCCGGCATGGCGGTGCTGCTGGCCGGCAAGGCGGGTGGTTTTGCCACCGGGCAATGCTTTGTCATCGATGGCGGCGCGACAATCGCCTAGCCTGTCATCCCGGGCCTAACCCATAATGACAAAGGCTATTCCAGTTCGAACACCATTGTCACATTGACGGTCAATGCCACTTCGCCGGGTTCCACCGGCGAGGCGGCGTCCATTTTTTCGCTGCGCATCGTCATCGCCATCGGGCGCGGGCCCTGGTCGTAGCCGCCGGTTTCGCTGATCGAGGCGATGCGGCGGATCTTCATGCCACTCGCCCGGGCATAAAGCTCGGCGCGCGCCCGCGCTGTTGCAACGGCGGCCAGCCGGGCTTCATCGAGCGCGGCATCGGCCTTTTCAACCTTGAAGTTCGGCCCGCTGATCTGGTTGGCGCCGACGCTTACCAATGTATCGAGCAGTCGCCCCGCCTCGGGCAGTTTGCGGATGCGCAGCGAAACCGTGTTGGTCACCTGGTAACCGGTCAGCACCGGGGGATTGTTGTTTTCATATTTATACTGGGGTTGCAGGTTGAGCCCGGACGTCTGGATATCGCGATCGGCGATACCCGCCTTGCGCACCGCTGCGACCACCGCTGCCATGCGATTGGCGTTTTCGGTCATGGCGGCCGTAGCAGTGGCCGCCATGGTGACGACCCCGCCCGATACTTCGGCGATATCGGGCGCGCGGGCCACCCGGCCTTCGGCATTGACAGTCAGGGTGGTCGGTGCCGGTGCTGGCTGAGCCGCGGCCATGCCGGCGGTCATAAGGGCGGTAGCGGCAATCGCGGTGCGCAGCATCATGGCAAATCCTTGTTGTTTATGTATTGCCGGGACCACTTTGCAGTGTGGGGCTTTCGCAACGCTGAACCGTCGATCAGCGCCGGCTTTCGAACAGACGCAGCACCCAGAGCAGCAACATGGCACCGATGACCGACATGATCCAGCCCGGCGCATCGCCATCGCGATACCAGCCGAAAAACTCGGCCCCGATCCAGCGAGCGATATAGGCGCCGGCAACGCCGATCAGCATGGTGACGAGGCAACCGCTCGGCTTTGACCCGGACGAAAACCATTTGGCGATGGCACCGACAACCAGGCCCACGAGCGCCGTGCCGATCAGGCCGAAAAGGGTCATGGCTGGCTCTCCAAAACGAAGTGACGATATGAAAACCAATTTGCCCTAACGACGCCGCTAAGGCAAATTGTCGCTTTACGAGCAATCATCGAGCCAGACTCAAAAATTGCCTTCGCAGTGCCACAGTCCTGCGTTATACGACACGTTGCTTTTGGTGACGTATTCGGATAATACAGTCGCCTGCCTGGGATCGAGTCGAGTATGAATATGTATAACAAGTTGCCGGAGCCTGAAACGGCAGGCACCTACGCATTTGCGTCAGAGCAGGGTGCCGGCACGGCGCGTCGCCGCTGGCTGCTGCCGTTGGCAATCATGCTGGGCGTGTTGGCGGCGGCATTTGGCCTGTGGAAGGTCTTTGGTCCCAAACCTGTTGAGGCGCCCAAGGTAAATGCGCTGCCCCAGGTTACCGTCATTGTTCCCGGTACGACCGCCGTTGCCGATGTGGTAACGGCACCGGGTTCGATTGCAGCGCGGCGTGATGCCGCCGTCGGCGTGCAAGGCGAAGGCGGCCGGGTTACGGCAGTGCTCGTGGAAGCCGGCCAGTCGGTTGCACGGGGTCAGATCCTCGCCCGGATCGATAATGCCGTGCAGACCCAGCAATCAATCCAGTTGGCAGCCAGTGTGCGCCAGGCGCAAGCCGATGCGCGGCTGGCACAGGCCAATCTTGCGCGCGCCGAAGCGCTGGTGGCCAAGGGCTTCATTTCCAAAGCCGATATCGACCAGCGCACCGCGACACGCGACAGTGCGCTCGCCCGCGTCGCGGTAGCGAGTGCGCAACTGGCGGAAAACAATGCGCGGATCGAAAGGCTCAATATCCGCGCGCCGGCGGCGGGTCTCGTGCTCGCCCGCAGCGTCGAAACCGGCCAGATCGTGTCGCCGGCCGCGGTATTGTTCCGCATTGCCGAAGGCGGGGTGCTCGAAATGCGGGCGCAGGTTGCTGAACAGGATCTGGCGCGGCTGAAGCCGGGCATGCCAGCGTCAGTCACGCCCATCGGGTCCACCACCGAATATCGCGGCAAGGTCTGGCTGATCGATCCGGTGATCGATGCCGGCAGCCGTCAGGGCATCGCGCGCATTGCGCTCAAATATGAACCAGGGCTGCGGGTTGGTGCTTTCGCAAAAACCCGTATCGCGTCGGGCGAGGCCGTGCGTCCCGTCCTGCCGCAGTCAGCCGTGCTTTCCGATGACAAGGGCAATTACGTCCTCGTTCTGGGCGCCGACAATCGGGTTGAACGCCGCGCCATCACGACCGCCACGGTCAGCGATCAGGGCGTCAGCGTCGCCACCGGCCTGAACGGCACTGAAAAGGTCGTGCTCAGCGCCGGCGCGTTCCTGCGCCCGGGTGAAAAAATCGTCCCTGTTAACGCCGCGAGCTAGAGGCAAGACAATGCGCAATATTTCCAGCTGGTCGATCAAAAATCCGGTCCCCGCGATCCTCGCCTATACGATATTGACGATCGCCGGCATTTTCAGTTTCGTGACGATGGACGTCAACGACATGCCGGATATCGATTTCCCGGCTGCAACAGTCATCGTCAATCAACCCGGCGCCGCGCCAACGGAAATGGAAACGCAGGTCACCCAGCGCGTCGAAGCTGCCGTGCGCGGCATCAATGGCGTCGATGAAATCACCTCGACGGTCAGTGAAGGCCAGTCGCGCACCAACGTCCAGTTTGCTGTCGGCACACCCGTTGATCGCGGCGTCAACGATGTCCGCGATGCCATCGCCAATATCCGCGGCGATCTTCCCCAGGGCATCTTGCCGCCCCAGGTCAGCCGTGTCGATTTCGGCAATGGCGCCCTCGCCTATTATTCAGTCGAATCAACCGACATGACGCTCGAACAGATCAGCTGGTTCGTCGATGATACCGTCGCGAAAAAGCTGCTGTCAGTCCCCGGTGTCGCCCAGGTCCGGCGCGGCGGCGGCGTGAGCCGTGAAATCCGCGTCATCCTCGATCCTGCCCGCATGCAGGCGTTCGGCCTCACCGCCAGCGCCGTGAATGATCAACTCCGCCAGGTCAACATGAATGCAGCCGGCGGCCGCGCCGAAATCGCTGGCTCCGAACAATCGGTCCGCGTCCTCGGCAATGCGAAAAGCGCGCTCGGCCTGTCCGAAACCCAGATCGCAATTGGCGGCGGCCGCAATGTCCGGCTCGGTGATATTGCCGATGTTCGCGATTCCTATGCAGAACAGCGCAGCATTTCAAAGCAGGGCGGCCGCCAAGTGCTCAGTTTCGGCATCACCAAGGCCAAGGGTTCGTCTGATATCACCGTTTACGATGCCGCGGTAAAGGTGCTCGCCGACATCGAAAAGACCAATCCCAAGATCAAGTTCAACCAGCTTTTCACCAGCGTCGAATATACGCGCGGCCAATATCATTCCGCCGTCAACGCGATGTGGGAAGGCGCGCTGCTCGCTGTCATCGTCGTTTTTCTGTTCCTGCGTGACTGGCGCGCTACCCTCATTTCCGCTGTCGCGATTCCGCTGTCGGCAATCCCGGCCTTTTATTTCATGGATCTGATGGGCTTTTCGCTCAACACGCTCAGCCTGCTGGCGCTCAGCCTGGTGGCCGGTGTGCTTGTCGATGATGCCATCGTCGAAATCGAAAACATCGTTCGGCACATGCGCATGGGCAAATCCGCCTATGAAGCATCGATGGACGCCGCCGATGAAATCGGCCTTGCCGTTGTCGCCACCACCATGGCCATCGTCGCGGTGTTCTTGCCCGTCGGCTTGATGCCCGGCATTTCGGGGCAATTCTTCAAGAATTTCGGCTTCACGGTCGTTGTCTCGGTTCTGCTCAGCCTGGGCGTTGCCCGCCTCATCACGCCGGTGCTCGCGGCGTTTTTCCTCAAAAGCCACGGCACCGCCGAACATGGCGAAGGCGCCTGGGTCAAATTCTACATGGTGGTCCTGCGCTGGACGCTGAACAACCGCTGGAAGGTTGTGCTGTTCGGCGGCGGCGGCGCCCTTGTTGGCACTGTTCTGGCCTTCACCACCCTGCCGATGACCTTCCAACCCGTCACCGACACCGATTTCAGCCAGGTCCAGATCAGCCTGCCCCCCGGTTCGACACTGGCGCAGACCACCGCTGTCGCCGACAAGGCGAGCGCCCTGCTCACCCAGTCCCCGGTGGTGGCGACGGCCTTTTCCGACAATGACATCGGAAAAGCGCAAATCTTCCTCACCCTGCGCAAGGACAGGCCGACCACCAGCGTCGAATTCGAACGTGAATTTGCGCCCAAACTCGCCGCCATCCCCGATGCGCGCGTCAATTTCCAGTCGCAGGGCGGCGGCGGCGGCAGCGGGCGCGACATGACGGTAATGATCGCCGGTAGCGATCCCGTGCTGCTCGAAAAGACAGCCGACACCATCGTCGAACAGATGCGCGGCATCGCCGAACTGCGCCAGCCGCGGATCGAAGGCGATAATCGCCGACCTGAAATCACCATCCGGCCACGCTTCGCCGTCGCTGCCGAAATGGGCGTCACCACAGCGGCCCTGTCCGAAACCATCCGTATCGCTACCCTTGGTGATATCGATCAGAATGTCGCCAAATTCTCGCTCTCCGATCGCCAGATCCCGATCCGCGTGGCGCTCGCCGAAGATTCACGCCGCACCATCAGCACGATTGAAAATCTGCCCGTGCCCATGGCGCGCGGCGGCACCGTGCCCCTGAAGGTCGTCGCCGATATCAGCTTTGGTGCCGGCGCCACCCAGGTGCGCCGCTTCAATCAAAATCGCCGCGTCATGATCGGCGCTGATCTGGCGCCGGGGGTTGTTACCGCCCGCCCCCAGATCGATGGGCTGCCCATCATGAAGAACCTGCCCATCGGAGTCGAAGTCGTCAAACTCGGCCAGGACAAATGGCAGGCCGAACTGCTCGTCAATTTCGTCTATGCCGTCATCGCCGGGGTTTTCCTCGTCTTCGCCGTGCTTGTTCTGCTCTACAAACGCGTCCTGCCGCCGTTCGTGAACATGGGCTCGCTCGTCCTCGCCCCGCTCGGCGGTGGCATCGCGCTCCACCTGACCGGCCAGGCCATCTCCATGCCGGTCTTTATCGGCCTGTTGATGCTGCTCGGCATCGTCGCCAAAAACTCCATCCTGCTTGTCGACATGGCGATCGAGGAAATGAGCAAGGGCGTCGAACGCACCGCCGCCATCCTCGAAGCCGGGCACAAGCGCGTGCAACCGATCGTCATGACCACTGTCGCCATGGTTGCCGGGATGCTGCCTATCGCTCTGTCGCTGGATGGCGACGGGTCGTGGCGCGCCCCAATGGGCATCGTCGTTATCGGCGGCCTTGTCATGTCGACAGCGCTGACACTGGTTATCGTTCCGGCCAGCTTCAGCATCGCTGTCGGTATCGAGGAATGGCTTGCGCCGCGGCTCAAGCGCTGGTTTACCAATAACGAAGGCGCAACCAGCAAGCCGGCAGCGCCGCAACCGGCGGAGTAGATCCCAACTGCGACTGTTCAAACCCTTTGAACTGCCGGCAACGCCGTTCCACCGGATGCGGCTGGCAGCGACGTTGCTTTTGCTGGCAATGGCCGGTGTCTTTGCGGCGGCCACTGTGTTTCAATCCGCCCACCCTGGCCTGCCCTGGGTAAAGGCATTTGCCGAAGCGGCCATGGTCGGCGGCCTGGCTGACTGGTTTGCCGTAACGGCGCTGTTCCGCCATCCGCTCGGCCTGCCGATCCCGCATACCGCGATCATTCCGGCGAACAAGGATCGCATCGGTGACAGCCTGGCGAGCTTTTTGAAGGATAATTTCCTTACACCGGGTGTCGTTGCCCGGCGGTTGGAGGATTTCGACATGGCGGCCGCCGCGGCGCACTGGCTGGCCAGCGATCGCCCGGTCACGGCAAGGCGCGACAAGCGCGGCTTTGGCCCGCTCATAGCGCGGATTATCGAGGCCCTTGACCAGCAGGCGGTGGGCGATCTTGTCCGCGATACCGCATCAGAGAAATTGCGTGGTTTGCAACTTTCCCCGATCCTCGCCTCGGGCATCGAAGCCACACTCGACAAGCGCCGCCACGAACCCTTGATCGACACCGCTATCGCCTGGTCGCTGCGCACGCTGGATGACCAGGAATCGACCATTCGCGGCATGGTGACCGAAAAAACCAACTGGCTGTTGCGCATGGTGAATGTCGATACCAGCGTATCATCGTCGCTGATCGCCGGGCTGCGCCGGCTGTTGTGGGAAATGGGCGATGATCCGCGCCACCCGCTGCGCCTGCGCATCGAGGAAAGCCTGCGCACCTATGCTTTTGATTTGCGCAATTTTCCCGAAAATCAAGCGACGGTCGAAGGTTTCAAGGATGATCTGATCGCCAATCCGGCAATGGGGCAATGGCTATCGGGCCTATGGGATGAAGCCCGTGCTGCTTTGGTCAAAAGCCTGAATAGCCCCGGCGAGGCGCGATCCGGCCGCTTTGGCGAGGCCTTGAAGGCACTTGGCCGGCGCTTGCTCGAAGATGCGCCGCTGCGCGCCGCGATCAACCTGCATTTGCGCCGCGCTGCGGTGGGCCTGGTCAATGATTATGGCGACCAGATCGTAAGCCTGGTCTCCGACACGGTCCGCCAATGGGACGCCTCGACCGTCACCGAAAAGCTGGAAACAGCCGTCGGTCGCGATCTGCAATTCATCCGCATCAACGGCACGATCATCGGCGGCACGGTCGGCCTTGCCATTCATGCGGTGACGGTGGCGCTGTAGCGGCGGTTCATTTCACGCACTCTTTTCATCCCGGGCTTGACCCGGGACCCAGCTTTTCTGGCCCCAAGTGCAACTAGGTCCCGGGTCAAGCCCGGGATGACAGGGGAATCTCTTTAATCGAACCCCACGAACCGCGTCGCCTCGGCGACCGACTTGCGGACCGAAACCACGGCATTGGCGGGGAAGCTTTCGTCGGGCCAGCCGATCGCGATGCTTTTCATGATTACCTGGTCATCGGCAATCCCGGCATGTTCGCGCACCACCGGCGATTGCATGATGCCTTGCGAATTGATGACCGCGCCCAGCCCGCGCGACCAGGCGGCGTTGACCAGCGCCGTCGCCACAGCGCCGCAATCGAACGGCGTATCATCGCTGCCATCGACGGCGCGATCATAGGTGATGATGACGCACACCGGCGCATCGAACTGGCGAAAGCCGCGCAGCACCCAATCCTGGCGCATCGCCATATCATCACGCGCGATCCCCATTGCGGCGAACAATTGCTTGGCGACGCCGACTTGCCGGTCACGATGCACCCCGGCAAAGGCCACGCCGGTGCGGAACTCGCGGCTGTGCGGTACGCCGGCCATGTTGCGTTCGGTATTGCCAGCGCGAATCCGGTCGAGCGGTTCGCCGGTCAGCACGGTGAAATTCCACGGCTGGGTGTTCATCGATGATGGCGCGCGCATGGCGAGCGCCAGAATTTCCTCGATCAGCGCGCGCGGCACCGGGTCGGGCTTGTAGCCGCGGATGCTGCGGCGCCCGAGAATGACGTCATCGAATTCCATGTCCGGTCGCCTTTTTCCAACAGTCCAAATTTACGTCACCTGTCATGCCAGCCTGCGCTGGCATGACAAGTCCATTTTACTGAAAAACGCGCCTAACGCAGATTGCCCACCGCACGCTGGATGCGCGTGCAGGCATCGAGCAGCACATCGTCCGAGGTCGCATAGCTGATGCGGAACGCCGGCGAGCCACCGAACGCTGCGCCATGCACCACCGCTACGCCTTCGCTATCGAGCAGATACGCAGCGACCGCTTCATCATCGGTGAGCACCGCGCCGGCGGGCGTTGTCTTGCCGATAAGCCCGCTGCAATCGGGATAGACATAAAACGCCCCTTGCGGCAGCGGGCAACGCAAGCCCGGCGTCTGGTTGAGCATCGACACGACCAGATCGCGGCGCTTTTGAAAGGCAGCATTGCGTTCGGCAAGGAACGACTGGTCGCCATTCAGCGCCGCGGTCACCGCCGCCATCGAAATCGAACAGGGGTTCGACGTCGATTGCGATTGCAGCTTGGCCATCGCCTTGATCAACCACGCCGGCCCACCGGCAAACCCGATGCGCCAGCCGGTCATCGCGTAGGCTTTCGACGCGCCATTGACCGTCAGGGTGCGATCATACAGCCCGGGTTCGACCTCTGCGATCGTGGCAAATTCAAAATCATCATAAACGATATGCTCGTACATATCATCGGCGAGGATCATCACCTGCGGGTGCTGCATCAACACATCGGTGAGCGCCTGCAATTCGGCGCGGCTATAGGCAGCGCCAGTCGGGTTCGATGGCGAATTGAAGATCAGCCATTTTGTCGCCGGGGTGATGGCGGCAGCAAGTTGTGCCGGCGTCAGCTTGAAGTCGCTGTCGATGGTGCAGTTGATGATGACCGGCGTCGCGCCAGTATATTGCACGATATCGGGATAGCTCACCCAATAGGGCGCTGGTATCACCACTTCATCGCCCGGATCGAGCGTTGCCAGCAGCGCGTTGAAAATCGTCTGCTTGCCGCCGCTGTTCACGGTGATCTGATCGAGCCCGTAATCGAGCTGGTTATCGCGCTTGAATTTGGCCTGGATGGCCTTTTTCAATTCGGGCGTGCCATCGACGGCGGTATATTTGGTCTGGTTGTTACGGATCGCGGCGATGCCGGCTTCCTTGACGAAATCAGGTGTCGGAAAATCGGGTTCGCCGGCGCCAAGGCCAATGATGTCGCGCCCGGCAGCCTTTAATTCGGCAGCCTTGTTGGTCACAGCGATCGTCGGGCTGGGGTTGATACGCTGGATGGCGGCAGAAAGCTTCGACATGGGACAGGTCCTCGGGCAACGGGCGCAGCGTCGTTTAGCGGCGGCTAGCCCCCGCGCGCAACCATCAGCGACTGATTTTGCCGCAGGACGGCAGTTTTTACCCGATCAAACCAGCGCCCGTTGGGGCAGCGAGACCGTATCGAGCGCCGTGGTGGCATCGATTTCGAGCAAATCCGCCAGCAAGCCGTCGCGCAGATCATAAACCCAGCCGTGCAACCGCAGGTCACGCCCGGCCGCCCAGGCGGCGCGCACCGGCGCCGTGGCGGCAACATGCAGCAACTGGTCGCGCACATTGCATTCGACAAAGCGATTCTGCTGCGCCTCGACACCGGGCTGGGCATCGATTTCGGCCGCATGGTCGTCATAAACCTCACGGGCATGGGCCAGCCAATTGCCCAATGGTGTCGTCGCCGGAATCCCGCCCAGCGCCGCCTTGATGCCGCCACAGCCATAATGACCGCACACGACAATGCGGTCGATCTCCAGCGTGCCGATGGCAAAATCGATCACCGCCATCAGATTGGGATCATCGGGGCGCACCAGATTGGCGATGTTGCGATGGATGAACAAGCCGCCGGGCAAGGCCTGGCTGAACTGGTCAGGCGCGACCCGGCTGTCGGAACAACCAATCCACAGGAACACCGGTTTCTGATCGGCGACATGCCGCGAGAAAAAATCAGGGTCTTCGGCAAGCTGCTCGGCCGCCCAGGCTCGGTTATGCAGCATCAACTGGGTTACTTCATGCATCGGATTATCCTCATGTCGCTCGCGCCCGCGTCACCGGCGCATTGATCAGCGGCGCCAGCCGTCCGCGCGGATCACCCTTGATGACCACTTGCAGGTTGCGGAACGCTGCACTTTTCACAAAATCATTGATGATGTCGATATTGTCGAGATCGACAAAATTGGTGTTCGACAAGTCGATCAACACGGTATGGCCGGCCGGGACCCGCGCCAGCGCTGCCTGCAACTGCGGTTTGTGAATGAAATACAGGTTGCGGCGCGCCCGCACCATGACCGATTCCGCCGTTTCGACATAGGTTATGACATCGGCAAGGCTGCGCCAGATCACAAAGCCAAGGCCAACCAGCAGCCCGATCATGATGCCGATCAACAGGTCGCTGAGCAGGATGGCGACAACCGTCACCACAAACGGAATGAACTGCGTCATGCCTTGTGCCCAGCGTTCAAGAAACAGTTTCGGCTTGGCCAGCTTGTAGCCGGTGGCGATCAGCACCGCCGCCAGCGCCGACAGCGGGATCAGATTGAGCACGAAAGGAATGAGCGCAATGCTGCCCAGCAGCCAGGCGCCATGCAGCATGGTGGCCAGCCGCGAATCAGCGCCAGCCTCGACATTGGCGGAACTGCGCACGATGACCGAGGTCACCGGAATGCCGCCGACGAGCCCCGACACCATGTTGCCGACCCCTTGCGCCAACAGTTCGCGGTTCTTGTCGGTAACGCGGCGCTTGGGATCGAGCGCATCGACAGCCTTGACGCTGAGCAGCGATTCAAGGCTCGCGACGATAGCCAGGGTCAATGCCACGGTCCAGACACTGCCATTGGTGACCGCGCCAAAATCGGGCAGCCGAAACAGCGCGAAAAATGCCGCCGGCGATGCCGAAACCGGGACATTGACGAGGTGCGACGGTGCCACCACCAGCCCCGGCGCCGCGACCTGAAACACGGCATTGGCCGCAATGCCAAAGGCAACGACCACCAGCGGCCCGGGCAGCAACCGCAACGGACCCTGTTTGGGCCGCGCCTTGTCCCACCAGAACAGGAACAACAGGCTGACCCCGGCAATGATCGCGGCACCCCAGACGATATCGTTGCGCAACAGATTTGCCAGTGCCGAAAGCGTATTGCCGCCATCAGGTTGAAAAAAGCTGAAATCGCCTTCAGGGTCGCCATCATAACCGACCGCATGCGGCAATTGCTTGAGGATCAGGATCAGGCCGATAGCCGCCAGCATGCCGGTGATGACCGACGATGGCACGAATTCGGCGAGCACCCCGCCCCGGGTCAGCGAAAAGCCGATCTGGATGGCGCCGGCAAGGCAGACGGCGAGCAGAAACGCATCATAACTCGGCAGCTTTTCGATCGCAGCAAAAACAATGGCCGTAAGTCCGGCGGCCGGGCCGCTGACCGACAACGGTGATCGGCTGATGGCGCCGACAATGATGCCGCCGACAATACCGGCGATCAACCCGGCGAACAGCGGCGCGCCCGACGCCAGCGCCACCCCGAGGCATAACGGCAAGGCGACCAGCGCCACCACGATCGAAGCCGGCAAGTCCGAACGCCAACTGGCAAATGCGCCCGATACGGCACCGACATTGCCATCGGGGTTGTTCTGGTCCGACATATTTGCCCTTTTGTCGTTGCAACAGCGCCGGTATCTAACCCGGATGTAATGTTTCGTCCAACACCCAGAGTCAGCCTTGGGTCTTGTGAGAAATCACGCATCGACTAACGTCGGCAGATTCGCTTTGTCATGAGGTCGTGATGCGCCCTGCCTTGCTTTCCCTGCTGTTTGCCGTTGTCACCGTGTCGCCGGCAGCTGCGCAAACATTTGGCGTCCCCGCCGCCATTACGGCCGATGGCGTTCCCGCCATCCCGGCAGCGCTTGCCGACCGCATTCGCCCCTATACGGAAAACCGTTATGCCGCCTTTCAGGGCTGGGATCCGGTTTCGCATGCCATGCTGATCACCACCCGTTTCGGCAATGTCCAGCAGTTGCACACGCTGGCAAAGCCGGGCGCAACCCGCACCCAGATCAGTTTCGAAGCCGAACCGGTGCCCGGTGGCAGCTATTCGCCCGACGGCAAGACATTGCTGGTCGGCAAGGATATCGGCGGCAATGAATTCTTCCAGCTCTACAGCCTTGCCGATGGCCGATTGCGGCTGCTCACCGATGGCAAGAGCCGCAACACCGGCGCCGTCTGGTCAAAGGATGGCCAGACCATCGGCTACAGCTCGTCGCGGCGCAACGGCACCGACAGCGACCTTTATCTTATCAATCCCGCCGATCCGGCATCGGATCGTCGGCTGGTCGAATTGCAAGGCGGCGGCTGGCGCTTTGAAGACTTTGCGCCCGACGGCAAGGCCGCGATCGTCAGCAACCGGCAATCGGTGGAAAAATCCGATCTCTACACCATCGATCTTGGCACCGGCATCCTGACGCGGCTCAACCGCCCGGGCGCCTATGCCAGCTATAATGGCGCCAAATACGCCGCCGATGGCACGATTTATGTGACCGCCGATGTCGGCAATGATTTTCAACGGCTCGGCACCATCAGTGCGCGTGACGGTTTCAAACAGCTCGTCGCCGGCCCGACCATCTGGGATGTCGATGAATTCGATATCGCCGATGATGGCAGCTTCATCGCCGTCATCCGCAACGAAGCGGGCATCAGCACGCTTTATCTGGTCGACCCCCGCACCGGCGCCATCACCGGCAAGCCCAAGCTGCCGGTCGGCATCGTCGGCGGGATTGAAATTGCGCCCTGGGGGGATATCGGTTTCACCCTGACCAGCGCGACATCGCCAGCCGATGCATGGAGTGTCGACCCCAGGACGCTTGCCGCGACGCGCTGGAGCTTTTCCGAAACCGGCGGGCTTGATCCGGCGCGCAACCGCGAAGCCGAACTTGTCACGGTCAAATCCTTCGACGGCCTGACGGTTTCGGGTTTCCTGACCCGCCCCGACCCAGCGAAATTCCCCGGCAAACGCCCGCTCATCATCGATATCCATGGCGGCCCCGAAGGCCAGTCACAACCGGGTTATCTTGGCACCGACAACTATCTCGTCAACGAACTTGGGCTCGCGGTCTTTTACCCCAATGTTCGCGGCTCAACCGGCTATGGCAAACGCTTTGTGGCGCTCGACAATGGCCCCTACAAACGCGAAGATTCGGTCAAGGACATCGGCGCCTTCCTCGATGCCCTTGCCGCCCGCGCCGATATCGACGCGGCGCGCATCGCCGTAACTGGCGGCAGCTATGGCGGCTATATGTGCTACGCTGCGGCCATCCGGTTCGGCGACCGACTGCGCAGCGCGGTGTGCATTGTCGCCATTTCCAACTTCGTCACCTTCCTCGAAAACACCCAAGGCTACCGGCGCGACCTGCGCCGCGTCGAATATGGTGATGAACGCAACCCCGGCCAGCGGCTCAAACTTGCCGAAATCTCGCCGCTGACCCGCGCCAGCGAACTGAAAATCCCGCTGCTGGTGGTCACCGGCGGCAATGATCCGCGGGTGCCGGCGTCAGAAGCGAGCCAGATGGTCGATGCCGTGCGCAAGAACGGCGGCCAGGCCTGGCATATTCTCGCCAGCAACGAAGGCCATGGCTTTCGCAAGAAAGAAAACCGCGATTATGAATTTCTGGCGACACTGACCTTTTGGGATCAGACCCTGCTCAAATAGCCTAGCTCCGCACGACGCAGCGAAAGCCGATGTGGCACGTCGAGGTATCGATCGATTCGGCATGACGCGCGGCGGGGCGATAGCGCTGACAATAGCTGGGGGCGCATAGAAAGCTGCCGCCTTTCAGCACTTTTTGCTGGATAGGTGCCGCCGGGTCCATTGTCCCGGCCGCCGGGCCGCGCGGGTTGCTGGGCACGCAACAGGCTTTGCCAGCATCGGCAACATGACACGCCTGATACCAGTCCTGCGTCCATTCCCAGACATTGCCGATCATATCGAACAGCCCATAGCCATTGGGCGGGAACGACCCGACCGGCGCCGTGGCTTCCCAGCCGTCTTCCCGGCTGTTCTGATACGGAAACCGGCCCTGCCAGCTATTGGCCATGTGCCTGCCGCCGGGCCGGAAAACCTCCCCCCAGGCGTAGGTTGCCCCCTCCAGCCCGCCGCGGGCCGCATATTCGAACTCGGCCTCGGTCGGCAATTCCTTGCCCGCCCAGCGCGCATAGGCGAGGGCATCGCCATAGGCGACGTGCACGACGGGATGATCCTCCAACCCGGCAAGGTCGGAATCGGGGCCATAGGGGTGCCGCCAGTCAGCGCCGGGCACCAACCGCCACCACTGCGACCAATCACGCGTATCGACCGGCCTTTTGGTTTTCGTGAAAACCAGGCTGCCGGCGAACAACATTTCGGGCCTCGCGCCGGGGTAATCCGCCGCATCAGGCACGGTCTCGGCAAGCGTTACATGGCCGGTCGCCGCGACAAAGGCGGCATATTGGGCGTTGGTCACCGCGCGTGCATCGATGCAAAAGCCATCGATGTCGACGGCATGCGCGGGCGCTTCCTCAGGGTAGCCGGTGTCGCTGCCCATGCGAAAGCGGCCGCCGGCGATCGCGACCATCCCGTCCGGCGTTGACATCATGCCTCGTTCCGGCTGCTCAGCCACTCGTCACAAAAACTTTCGAGCAGATTGACCCGCATGGCGGCAGCGACACGAAAGCCTTGCACGGCGTCGCACCCGGCCAGCCGCGCCGCGTCGAGCTGGATATCATCCTCAACACCTTCGGCAATCACCGTCATGCCGAGTTGTTTCGATAATCGCACCATGGTTTCAACGACCACCCGCTCGCGCGGCGATCCCGTCAACCCGAGGGTGAAACTGCGATCGAGTTTGATGATATCGACCGGCAACCGCGCCATCCAGGCCAGCGACGAATAGCCGGTGCCAAAATCATCGAGCGCGATCTTGATGCCGGCGGTTCGCAGCTTTGCCAGCAGTTCGACGGCGCCATGGATATCGGTGATGAAGGCCCCTTCGGTCACCTCCAGCGTCAGCCGGTTGCGCGGCAGGGCGGCAGCGACACGCGCCATTTCCAGCGCATCGGCAAAACCCGGATCGGCAAGATCAGCCGCCGTAACATTGACCGACAGGCGCAGCCGTTCGGCCGATCCACGCCAGTTCGCCGCGCTGCGCATCGCCCGGGCACGAATGTGCCGGCCCAGCTTTATCGCCAGTTCTGCCGTCGCCGCCGTGCCGAGCAACGTTTCTGCCGGCAACAGCCCCAGCGTCGGGTGTTCCCAGCGCACCAGCGCCTCCACCCCCGCGATCTGGTTGTTCGCCAGCGCCAACTGCGGCTGGAACAATACGGCGATATTGTCGCTTTCGATGGCCTGGTGCAAATCGGATTCGAGATCGGCCAGCCGGGTCAACGGGTCCCCTGCCGGATCGCTTTGGAATATCTCGATCGCCCCGGCGTCGCCAGCGCGCGCCAGCGCCAGTGCGGAACTGGCCTGGCGGATCAGGCTGGCGGCATCACCCTCGCAATCCGGCTCCTGCCCGGGCAAGCAACCGGCAATGCCGATCCGAACCGACAGATGGATGACATATTCATCGACCACGAACGGCGATTTGAAGCGCAGTGACAAGGCCTCGGCCAGCCGCCGGACGGCGGGCAGCGTCACGGGCCCGGCCACACCCACGGCAAATTCGGCCGCCGCCAGCCTGGCCAGCATGCGCTGTTCGGTCAGGTCGCGCGCCGGGCTGCGCGCATCGACGGCCTGGCCCAACCGCTGCGCCACAGCCGCCAGCACGCGGTCGGCCACCGCCCGGCCATAGGCCGCGTTGATCTGCGCAAAACGTACGATACCGACGGCCATTATGAAAACCGGCTGCGCCGCATCCCTGTCCTGCACAGCGGCGTTGATCCATGCCTGCAACTGGTCACCGGTCGCCAGCCCCGTCATCTCGTCATGGCGCGGCCGGGTTGCTGCCGGATAGCCATCGCCATCATCCAGCGTCACTGCAGCTTCGGACAATCGCTCGGCATGACGAACCGCCAGCCGCAACGCATCGGCAAAAGTCGCACTGCCGAACGGGCTGACCAATACCGATGTTGCACCGGCATCATGCGCGGCACTTGCGGCATGACCATCGCCGCGCGACAGCAACACCAGCATGGCGCCCTGGCGTCCCTTGACGACAGCCCCCAGCGACCGAGCCGCAGCCAGACCCTGAGCCAGGGCGCCGCGCGCATCGATGACAACCAATCGCGACGGTTCGGCCGCAAAGCGTTCGGCGGCGCGTTCCGGCCGCCGTTCGACGCGCGGCACCACGCCGACGTCGCTCGCGGCGGCAGCTACCTCATCGGCATAGCGCGGCGACACGATCAAAACCGGTTCCGCCGTGCTTATGGGCATGAAATCTCCTTGGCGGGTCGCGGCGGCGCGCCAGCGTACACATTGCAATCTACGGGTAATATCTGGTGGTGTGAAGCGAGGAGCACCATGTTATTTACATTCTGCATTAAGAGGTTTCACCGCAAAAGCTGCGCAATTGGCTGGACTTCACACGCTGCCATCGCCACCTTGCCGCCAACCATGACCAATCCCCAGCTTTTCGCGGCCGATCGTGCGGCACAAGCCCCGTCAAGGCAGCCCCTGCCCGTTGCACAACTGGCGGCGCCACCGCTGGTCGATCCGTTTGGCCGCGCCATCACCTATCTGCGCGTCTCGGTCACCGATCGCTGCGATTTCCGCTGCGTATATTGCATGCCCGAAGCGATGACGTTTCTGCCCAAGGCCGAAGTGCTCAGCCTTGAAGAGATTGACCGGCTGGCATCGGCCTTTATCCGGCGCGGCACGCGCAAGCTGCGACTGACCGGCGGCGAACCACTGGTGCGGCGCGGCATCGTCGATCTGGTCAGGCGCCTGAGCCGGCACCTCGACAGCGGCGCCCTCGACGAGTTGACGCTGACCAGCAACGGCTCGCAATTGGCACGCTTTGCCGACGATCTGTTCGGCGCCGGCGTACGCCGCATCAATGTCAGCCTCGATACGCTCGACCCTGAAAAATTCGCCAAAATCACCCGCTGGGGCCGGTTGCCGCAAGTCCTTGACGGTATTGCCGCCGCAAAGGCAGCCGGGCTGCACATCAAGCTGAACATGGTGGCGCTGGCCGGCGTCAATGATGACGAGGTCGAAGCCATGCTGGCCTATGCCGCCGCCAATGGCCATGATCTGGTGATGATCGAAACCATGCCGCTGGGCGAGATCGGGGTTGATCGCGTCGATCATTATCTACCGCTCAGCCGAGTCCGCGCCGATCTCGCGCGCCGCTTCACGCTGCATGACTTGCCCGATAATACCGGCGGCCCGGCACGCTATGTCCGGATCGGCGAAACCGGGCAACGGTTGGGCTTCATCACGCCGCTGACGCATAATTTCTGCGAAAGCTGCAACCGTGTCCGGCTGACCGCGACCGGACAACTCTACATGTGTCTTGGCCAGGATGATGTGGCCGATCTGCGCAGCGTCGTGCGCAGCAGCGATGACGACGGCCTGCTCGATGCCGCCTTGGCCGAAGCGATCACCCGCAAGCCCAAGGGCCATGATTTCATCATCGACCGCCGCGCCGCTTCACCCGCCGTCACCCGCCACATGAGCGTCACCGGTGGCTGAAACGCGCCGCCTTCAACCCCGGCTTGCCCTCAGGGTGTCTGATACCGAAGCCGCCGAAGCGGGCGGCAAGCTGCTGCGGGCGCGCTATGATTTCGTGCCGGTTCGCGACGCCGATGTCGTGGTCGCGCTGGGCGGCGATGGCTTTTTGTTGCACACCCTCCATGAAACCATGCTCGCCAGCGCCCCCAAGCCGGTGTTCGGCATGAACCGCGGCACGGTGGGCTTCATGATGAACGAATTTGCCGAGGATGATCTTGTCGGCCGGATCACGGCAGCGCGCAGTTTCAATCTGCATCCGCTGCTGATGACGGCCGTGACCATCGCTGGCGAGGTCATCACATCGCCAGCCATCAACGAAGTGTCGTTGCTGCGCGAAACCCGGCAGACAGCCAAGATGGAAATCACCATCGATGGCCAGGTTCGCATGGAGGAATTGATCTGCGATGGCGTGCTCGTTTCGACCCCTGCCGGCAGCACCGCCTATAATCTTTCGGCCAATGGCCCGATTTTGCCGCTTCAATCGGATTTGCTGGCATTGACGCCAATCAGCCCGTTCCGGCCACGACGCTGGCGCGGCGCCTTGCTGCCCCAGGCCAGTGTCATCGAATTTCGCGTCCTCGAAGCCGACAAGCGCCCGGT